>CAMCQD010000020.1 GCA_945876925.1 uncultured Dermatophilus sp. | reverse complement strand
GAGCACCCTGGCCCCGGTGGCGAGCTGGCGGGCCACCGCTTCCATGGCGGTGGTCCCGCCGCCGGGGACGAGCGCGGTCGCGACCGCGCCGTAAGTCCGCTGGAGCGCGCTGATCAGGTCCTGCATGACGCGGACGAACCGGGCCGACATGTGGTTGAGGGACCGGTCGGTGAAGACCACCGAATATTCCAGGAGGCCGTCGGGGTCGATATCGGGGTGTGGCAGCTGCATCCGATCAGGCTATCGGTCCGGGGGCCGCCCGGCCGTTACGTTCGCCGACCCGGGGAGGCGGTCCGGTACGTGAGCGGGCGCGTCCCGGCGGCGCGGCATGTTCACGCCCGGATACCAGCTGGCGTGATCCGCGAGACGCTCCTTAGAGTGGCGCGCATGCCCGAAGGTCACGTCATCCATCGCATGGCTGCCGCCTATCACCAGGCGTTCGCCGGCACCGTGACGCATTCGAGCAGCCCGCAGGGACGGTTCGCCGCTGGCGCGGCCGGGATCGACAATACGGTGCTGGACTCGGCCGAGGCCGTGGGGAAGCATTTCTTCGCCCATTTCGGGCCCAGGATCGTGCATGTGCATCTCGGCATGGCCGGGCGCACGAGCGTGCACCGCGGCTCGGCGGCTGGCCCGGTGACCGAGAACCTCGGCGAACGCGTCACCGTCCGCCCCGGGCAGGCCGGCCAGGTCATCTCCGGGGAGAACCACCGGCCCGTGCTGGGGGCGGTGCGCTGGCGGCTGGAGAACGGCACCGCCTGGGCCGATCTGTCCGGCCCGGCGATCTGCGCGGTCATCGACCCGGACGGGTACTCCTCCGTGCTCGCCCGGCTCGGCCCCGATCCGCTGCGCCCGAACGCGGCCCCGCAGCGCGCCTGGGAGCGGGTGCACCGCTCGGCTCAGCCGATCGCGCTGCTGCTCATGGACCAGAAGGTGTTCGCCGGGGTCGGCAACATCTTCCGCGCCGAGGTGCTCTACCGGGCCGGCCTGGATCCGATGCTGCCCGGAGTCGCGCTGCGGCGCGGCGAGTTCGACGAGCTGTGGGCGGATCTGGCCCAGCTCATGCGCAACGCGGTCGAGCACGGCGAGATCGACACCGTCCGCCCCGGCCACATGCCCGAGGCGATGGGCCGCCCGCCCAGGGTCGACGCCCACGGCGGCGAGGTGTACGTGTACCGCCGCGCCGACCAGGACTGCTACGTCTGCGGCAGCCGCATCCGCACCAGCGTGCTCGGCGGCCGCAACCTGTTCTGGTGCCCCGGATGCCAGCCACTGTCCCGGCGGGCCCCGGCCGTGGCGGCGCGCCGCGCGGCCCGCGAGGCCGCCAGGGCAGCCCGCGCCACCCCCGGTTAAGCCGCTCACCGGCACCAGGCCCCTCCCCGCGGGGTCCTTTCGTCCGCCCTCCGACCTCCAGCCAGCCTCCGACCTCCAGTCAGCCCAGGAGCAGCCGTGATCCCGAACGCCGTGCAGCAGCTCAACGAGTTCAACGGCCTGTTGTATACGTACATCCTCATCGGCCTGCTGGCAGGCGGGGGCGTGCTGTTCACCATCCGCACCCGCGGGGTGCAGTTCCGCCATTTCGGCACGATGGTGCGGCACGCGCTGGGGTCACGCTCCGGCGCCGAGGGCGGCATCAGCTCCTTCCAGGCTTTCGCCATCGGCATGGCCACCCGGATCGGCATCGGCAACATCACCGGAGTGGCGCTCGCGCTCATCCTCGGCGGGCCCGGGGCGATCTTCTGGATGTGGGTGATCGCCGCGGCGGGGATGGCGACCTCGTTCACCGAGGCGACCCTGGCGCAGCTGTTCAAGGTACGCGCCAGCGATGGCACCTTCCGCGGCGGCCCGGCGTACTACCTGTCCTTCGGGCTGAAATCCAGGGCCTGGGGCGTGCTGTTCGCCGTGCTCCTCATCTTCTCCATGGTCATCGCGATGCCGATGGTGCAGGGCAACACCATCGCGCTGGCCCTGTCCGAGGGGCACGGCATCGCCCCGCCGGTCACGGCGGTGGTGCTCATGGTGCTCACCGCTCTGGTCGTCTTCGGCGGGGTGCGGGGCGTGGCCCGGGCCGCTGAGGTGCTCACCCCGCTCATGGCCGTGGCCTACGTGGCCATCGCGGTGGTCATCATCGGGCTGAACATCGGCTCGGTGCCCGCGTTCCTGGCCGACATCGTCGCGGGCGCGTTCGGGCTGCGCCCGGGTCTGGCCGGGCTCGCCGGGGGAGTCAGCGCGGCGATCCTCAACGGCGCCCAGCGGGGGCTGTTCACCAATGAGGCCGGCATGGGCACCAACCCGAATGCGGCCGCGACCGCGACCGTGGCGCACCCGGCGCAGCAGGGCTTCATCCAGTCCCTGGGCGTGTTCGTCGACTCGATCATCATCTGCACGGCGACGGCGTTCATCATCTTGTCCACTGGCACGGCGGTGTACGTCCCCGGGGTCACCGAGGCCTCGCAGGCGGCGTCGCTGACCACGCACGCCGTGGTCAGCTCGCTGGGCGGGGTGATGGTGTGGCCGATGACCATCATGATCTTCTTCTTCGGGTTCAGCTCCATCCTGGGGGCGTTCGCCTACGCGACCGTGAACGTGGATTTCCTGCGCGGGCGCTCGGAACGGAATCTGCTGGCGGGGGCCTGCGCGGTGATCACCACCGGGGCCGGGGCGATGCAGGAGCTGCGCACCGTATGGATCTTCATGGACACCGCGATGGCCTTCATCACCATCACGAACCTCGTCGGCCTCATCGCCTTGTCCAGGTGGGTGGCCGGGGCCCTGCGCGATTACGAGGCGCAGGCCCGCGACGGCCGCTCCCCGGTGTTCGACGCGACCGGGAACCAGTACCTGCCCGGTGTGCTCCCCGGTGACGTGTGGGCCGGGGCCGCCGCGCCGGCCAGTCCGGCCGCAACTGGCGAGTAACCTTACGCGCGACCGGGGCTGGCTGCCCCTCCTCCGCCCGCTCCGTAGGCCCTGTTGCCCTGGTGGGGCCGGGTACGGCACCATCCACTTGGACGTTCGTCCAGAAGCGGGCGCGTCCTTGTCACGGCCGGCGGCATCGCCGGCCGGTGCGCGTATGGAGGAGACGGGATGGGGCGCCATTCTGACGGCACCTCGGCACGGCCCTGGTGGGTCAAGCCGCTGGTGACGTTCGTCCTGGGCGCGTTCCTGTTCGGCAGCGGCCTGGTGGTGATCTCAGGGGCTTCGCTGTTTCCCCAGGGCACACCGCAGCCGGGCAGTTCTGAACGCAACTGCGAGTCGGTCATGACGCTGTCGCTGACCGTGGCGCCGGCCCTGTACCAGGCGGTCGACGCCGCGGTGCAGGAGGCTGGGCGGCGCTCATGCACTCATTTCGATGTCAATAAGCAGGAATCGTGGGAGACCGCTGCCGAGCTCGCCGCCGGCGAGGGGCCGCAGCTGTGGATCCCGGACGCGTCGCTCTGGGCCCACCAGGTGGCCCGGCACCGTCCGGGGATGCTCGCCGGGGGGCACTCCCTGGCGGTCTCGCCGGTGCTGGTGGCCGCGGGCAGCAACCGGTCGGTGAACGCCAGTAACTGGACTGAGCTGGTACAGCAGAACTGGGGCCTGCAGCTGTCGGACCCGCAGCGGTACACCGCGGCCAGGCTGGCGGTCTCGGCTGCGGCGGACGAGATCGCCCCCGAGGCGGTCGCCCGCGGGCGGTTCAACATGGCCCTGGTCGGCCTGCATCACCGGCGCGCCGAGAGCCTGGAGGCTCAGCTCGAGGCGCTGCGCGACCCGGATGCGGCAGCTTTCGCGGTGGATGAGGCGACCCTGGCACGGCATCTGTGGTCATCGCCGAGCACCCGGCTGAACGTGTCCGTCCCGGCGTCGGGCACTGCCCGGCTGGATTTCCCGCTGTGGTGGCGGTCTAGCGAAGCCGAGCAGGTGAGCGAGGCGGTGGCGGCCCTGCGCCAGGCCCTGGACAGCACCTCCGGACGGGCCGCGATCCAGGCCGCCGGGCTGCGGCTGGGCACCACCGACATCGCGGCACCGCGGGGCATCACCCTGCCCTCGACACCGACGTACCGGGCCTCAACCCCGCCGGATGTCATCAACCGGACGATGACCGCCTGGTCGCGGGCGGGGGTGCCGGCGCGCCAGCTGGTACTGGTCGACGTGTCCGAGTCGATGCGCACCCTGGCGGGCCGGACCACGCGGCTGTGGCTGGCGATCAACGCGGCCCGGCTGGCCCTGAGCGGGTACCCGGATGACTGGGCGATGGGGCTGTGGTCCTTCTCGCAGCAGGGAGGCCAGGGGTCGTCGGCGCGGGAGGCGCTGGCGCCCGTGACCGACCTTTCCCAGATGGCCGAGAACACCGGCCAGCGTGCCCTGCTGGATTCCCGGTTCACGTCGCTGGCCACCCGGCCCGCCGGCGTCAGCACCCTCTACCACGCCGTGCTGTTCGGGTACGCGCAGGCGCAGCAGGATTGGGATCCTCAGCGCAGCAACGCGGTGGTGATCCTCACCGACGGGCGTAACACCGCCTGCGGGATGACGCACCAGGAGCTCATCGCCAAGCTGCGCGCCACCCGTGACCCGAAACGGCCGATCGTCGTGCAGCTCGTCGGCATCGGCGTAGACGCCAACAGCGCCACGGGCAAGGAGCTGCGCGACATCGCGGACTCGGTGGGCGGGCGCACCTATTACGCCTCGGATCCGAACGTGCTCGTGTCGCTGTTCATTGACGCTGCGCTGAGCACGCCGCGCGACGTGTCCTGACCGGATGGGGCACGTCCACGCAGCAGCGGACCCACACCACTAGCGGGTGCGCCACACCACCTGGGTACGCTTGCCAACCAGCGCCTGAACAGGCTAAATACCGTTGCCCCGCAACATATTCCGGCATCGCACGTGGTTCTCGCCAGAGTCGTTGACATCTTGGACGCTCGTCCAATACTGTGATCGTGCAGTGGCCGGAAGACACCTGAGAGCCGCATGGAGCCCGCTGTTCGCAGCGGTACGGATCGCAGGTCCGGTTACGCACACCATTGGTGCCGTCGGTTCACCCACTCCCCCGGGTGATCCGGCGGCATCTTGTGCATCCGGGAGGCCCGGAAGCCCGGCGGGAAAATAGCCCGCCGCCACAGCAGGCATCAGCCAAGCACGGGGCGCACGCTGACGCGGCGGGATCTGCACTAGCACCGGGGTTTTCCGCGTCAATTCCCGGACCGCGCAGTAAGCGCACTCACCGGCCGCTCACCCCCTCAGGAAAAACCAGCAGGAATAGGCGAGCGAGCCGCCTGCAAGCGGCTACCCCTGGTGAATTCATGACGGCTGCTCCGCTACCGCCCCCCGCTCCCCGGCCGCGATTGTCAACCGGGGCGGACTGTGCCCGCGCCCGGGAGCTGGTGGACTACACCTGATGTCCGGCGGCCGATAGGAGGACTGATGTCCGGCAGCGACAGTACCGCGCCAGTCGTGCGCACCCGGGGGCTCACCAAGCGTTACGGCGATACGACCGTGGTCAATGACCTTGACCTCGAGGTTTCGCCAGGCGGCATCTACGGATTCCTCGGACCCAACGGTGCAGGAAAGTCAACCACGATGAAGATGATCCTCGGGCTAGTCCGGCCCCTGCGCGGGACCGTCGAGATCCTGGGCCGGGATCTGCGGGAGTGCCACGCACAGGTGCTGCCCCGCATCGGCTCGATGATCGAGGGCCCCGCCTACTACCCGCATCTATCCGGCCGCGAGAACCTGCGCATCGTTGCCGACACCCTCGGCGCCCCGCGCAGTCAAGTGGAGGAGTGCCTGGCTACCGTCGAGCTCAGCGAGCACGCCTCAAAGCTGGCACGCAACTACTCCATGGGCATGAAGCAGCGGCTGGGAATCGCGATGGCGCTGCTCGGAGATCCCTTCCTGCTGATGCTCGACGAGCCGACCAACGGGCTGGACCCGGGCGGCGTCGTCGAGATCCGGGAGCTGATCATCGACCTTGCCCGGGATCGCGGCATCACGGTGGTGGTCTCCTCGCACATTCTGTCCGAGATCGAGCAGATGGCCGATTCCGTCGGGATCATCCAGGCTGGCCAGCTGCGCTACCAGGGCGCGCTAGCCGGGCTGCGCGACGAGGGAAGCACGGTCGTGCGCTGCTCGAACCCGGAGGCCGCGGAAACGATCCTGGCCGCTAGCGGGGTGGCGACCACCCGCATCGGCACCGAGGTGCACGCCGGCGTGCTCCCCGACCCCGCGGTCGCAGCGCTGGTGCGGGAACTCACCGTCGCCGGTCATGACATCTACCGGGTGGAACTGCGACGCCGCTCCCTGGAAGAAGCGTTCCTGCGGCTCACCGAACCGGTTCACCAGGGGGCAGCCGCATGAGCCTGGCACCAGCAGCAAGCAGACTGCACCGCGAACGCCCCGTCACACTGGGCCAGCTCTTCGCGCTAGAAACGCGAAAACTGCGCCGCAAGCACGTACCCGCCATGCTGGCAGGCATGTTCGCGTTTGAGGCCGGCTGGATGATCCTCCTCATGCCGGGCATGAAGCAGGCCACTGCTGCCCTGGCCGAGTGCGCGGGCATGTACGCGATGCTCTTCCCCTTCACGGCCGGGCTCCTCGCGATCCAGATCGCCGGGGTCGACCAGCAGGAGCGAATGGGACAGTGGCTCACAGCCAGGGGGCAGCCGCCAGTACGCCGGTTCTGCGTCAAGCTCGCCCTGGCCAACGTGATCGTCATCATCTTCCATCTGCTGCAGATCGCAGTGACGCTCGGAGCTGCCGCTCTCCTCGGGCTGGAGTTCACGCCAGTTGCCGCCGAACTGACCGGCCCGCTCATCGCGGCCACCACCTGCGGCTGCATCGCCGTCACCGCAGCGCACCTCACCCTGGCACAACTGGTCAGGCCACTCGCCGCCGGGATCGTGACCGGCCTGCTCGCCGCAGTGATCTCCTCAGCCCTGCCCTTCCTGAATTACAAGCCGCTGGGGTTCGCGTTGCCCTGGGGGCTGCTATACGCCGCGGATCCGGCGAAATTAGCCAGCTCTGGGCCCGGCCTCGCTGCTGAGATCGTGCTGGCACCGGATATCGGACGCGTCCTCACCGTCGCTGCCGCCCTGGCAGCCGCGTGGACCGCCCTGGCCATTGTCCTCATCTATCGCAAGGAGCAGCGCTCATGACTCATACCGGCGCAGCATCCGCCTCGCCCGCATCCGCCAGCACCGCCTCGCGCGGGACCACGCTACGACGGCCCGGTTTTCTCCGGGCCTGGCAGATCGAGCGCGGCAAGGGGCACACCGGCTGGTTCACCGGCGCGGCAGCCGTGGTAGCGCTCATGGGACAGGGCCTGGGAGCCTATAACTACCTGCAGGTCCGGGACGGCTACTTCACCACCCCGGAAATGGGGTGGATCGCGATCTGGGTGCAGGGAAGCATCCTCATGACCACGCTGTTCCTGCCAATGGTCTATGTGATCGTGCAGGCGAACGTCGCCGCCACGGAATTCGAGTACCGGGGGTGGCTGCGCATCATGGCCACCGATCGCATGGACCAGGCCATCGCCGGCAAACTGCTGTATGCCCTGGAACTGGCCCTGATCGGCATGCTCATCTACGGCGCAGAAACGATCATCACCGGCCTGGCCCTGGGAATCGGCGTGCAGGGCATGGAGATCGTGCTGATCCGGACGCTGGTCGCCGCAGCCGGGGCCTGGTCGATAGGCGCAGTCATGATGTGCATCGGAGTGTTCTTCACGACCTTCCCGGCGATGACAATCGCCGGGGCCTGCGGCACGATCATCGGATTGACGCTCACTGTCGGCGCTATCGAGGTTCAGCGGTTCATCCCTTTCACTCTCATCACCGTCGGCATGGGCTCACGCGATCTGGCCGAGGGCGTGGATCCGCATGCGTCAATGCTTGATCCGGTGGCGATCTGCGCCACCACCGGGGTGGCCCTGGCCTGGGTGGCCGCCGGTACGCTCGGCACCCGATGGCTATTGCGACACCGGGAGTGGTGAGGGTGCCTGAGGAACCACTGGCGAGCAGCGTGCACGCGCTGCGGGCACCGCGCAGCTGGCCCGGCCGCCTGGCCGAGCTGCGCCAGCGCGCGCCCGGCCGGGCCGACCTGCTGTGGGCGGGAGTGAACGCGGTGCTCATGGGAGCCGCCTGGAGTCACCTGGCCGGCTCGGGAACCCCGCCCGGGCCCGGACTGCCCGTCCTCGCCGCCGGCGCGCTGATCGGTACGGCTGCCCTGACGGTCCGGTCCCGGTGGCCGCTCAGCGTGCTCGCCGTGGCGCTCATCCTCCAGCTCGCCGGGGTCGCCGCCGGGATCGACGGGCCGCTCCGGCTCACTGCCTGCATCGCGCTATTCGCCGTGGTCCTGACCAGCCGGGCAGCCGTGGCCGGGGCTGCCGTGCTAGCAACGCTGGCGATCAGCGCGGCCAGCATCTTCTCCCTCCCGCACGACCTGGCCTTCCCGCTGATCAGCTACCTCGCCGCCTGGTGGTTCCTGGTGCTGGCCGCGGTGATCCCGGCGATCCTGCTACGTGCGCAGCTGGCAGACCTGGCCCACCGGGACGCGGCGCTACGGGCGACGGCCATGTCGCTGCGGGACCAGGCCGAACAGGAGTATCTGCGCGAGCGCACGGCGGTGGCCAGCGAGCTGCACGACTCGGTCGGGCATGCCATGACAGCCGTGGTCGCGCTGGCCGACGGGGGTGCCCGCTCGCTGCCTGATCACCCGGACGAGGCCCGGGAAGCACTGCGCGTCATTGAGCAGACGGCGCGGGAATGCCTGGGGCGCACCCGTGATGTGGTCGAGCGGCTGCACGACCCGCGCGCAGCCAGGCAATCGCGGCGGATCGGCGACATCGCCGACCTGGCCAGCACTATCCGGGCGGCCGGCCTTGACGTCGACGTCGCCGAGAGCGGGGAGCCCGGCGGCGGGGCCGCCGTGGAGAATGCGTGCTTCCACGTCGCCCAGGAGGGGCTGACGAACGTACTGCGGCACGCGCGCCGGGCGCGGCTGGTCAGGGTGCGGATCTGCCACCGGGAACAGGCCACCCGGGTCGAGGTCGAGGACGACGGGGACCCGCTGGCATTCGACGTGGTGCCGCAGCGGCATGGCCTGGCCGGGCTGGAAACGCGGGTCACCGGACTCGGCGGGACATTCGAGGCCGGCCCGGTGCCCGGCCGCGGCTGGCGCACGGCCGCGACCCTTCCCTGGGCGGGGTCGCGGTGACCATCCGGGTCGTCATCGTCGACGACCAGGAAGCCACCCGGCTGGGGCTATCCCTGCAGCTACGCCGGCAAGAGGGGCTGGAACTGGCCGGATCGGCCAGCGACGGCGCCGAGGCGATCCGGCTGCTGGCCCGGCTCGCCACGGCAGGCACGCCCCCGGATGTGGTGCTCATGGCCGTGCGGATGCCGGTGCTCGACGGCGTCGCGGCAACCGAGCGGATCACGGCCCGCTGGCCGCACATGCGAGTGCTCGTGCTGACCACCTTCGACCAGGACGAATACGCCTTCGGCGCGCTCCGCTCAGGGGCTGCGGGGTTCCTGCTCAAGGACTCCCCGGCAACCGACCTGGTGGCCGCGATCCGGGCCGTCGCCGGCGGTGAGACGGTACTCACCTCACGGGTGACCCGTCAGGTCATCGACCGCGCCGGGCTGTCCGGCCCGGGCAGCGCCCGGCAGGCCGAGGCCGCCGCCCTGGTGGAGCGGCTCACCCCGCGCGAGCGGGACATCCTCACCGCCGTCGGACGCGGACTGACCAATCAGGAGATCGCCGGCGAGTTGTTCCTGGCTCCCTCCTCGGTGAAGACCTACATCGCCCGCCTGCTCGTCAAACTCGGCCTGCGCGACCGCGTGCAGCTCGTCAAGCTCGCCTACGACTCCGGCCTGCCCACCGGCTGAGCGCATCACCCCTGCCCAGACTGGCGGGAGCATCCCCGCCGCCAGGTACCGTACCCGCCGGAGGGCACCAGCGGCAGCTGCCCGCATCCCATCTCCCGGCGGTCGCGCGAGCAACCTGGACCCGGCGTCAGGGACCCGGAACGCCTGCGGTTACGTCAGCAGGCTGCGGTCGGACATTCCAGCGCCCTTGACCTTCTCGAACATGGACAGCAGGCCGGGCACCGTGGCCCGGGCCTTCTCCTCGCCGCGCACGTCCGCCACGACCCGGCCCTCATGCATCATGATGAGCCGGTCGCCCAGGCCCAGGGCCTGCTCCATGTTGTGCGTCACCATGAGCGTCGTCGGCTTGTGACGGGCCACCAGCGACTCGGTCAGCCGCACCACCAGCGCGGCCCGCTGCGGATCCAGCGCGGCGGTGTGCTCATCGAGCAGGAGGATACGCGGCTCCGAGAACGTCGCCATGAGCAGTGACAAGGCTTGCCGCTGCCCCCCGGACAGCAGGCCCGCCTTGGCCTTGAGCCGTTTATCGAGCCCCTGCTCGAGCAGCCTGAGATCTTCGGCGAACCGCTCCCGGCGCCTGGCGGTCACACCCCAGCCCAGGCCGCGGCGGCTGCCCCGGGTGAGCGCGATCGCGAGGTTCTCCTCGATGGTCAGGTGCGGGGCGGTGCCGGCCATCGGATCCTGGAAGACCCGGCCGATCATCCCCGCTCGCCGGTGATCGGGCAGCCGGGTGACGTCGTGCCCGTCGATCTCGATCGTGCCCCGCTCGGGGGTGTAGACCCCTGACACCAGGTTGAGCAGGGTCGACTTCCCGGCCCCGTTGGAGCCGATGATCGTGACGAATTCACCCGCACCCAGGGCGAGGTCGTCGATGTCCAGGGCCCGGCGCTCATTGATCGTGCCGGGGAAGAACGTCTTGGTGACACCGGTCAGGCGCAGCATGTCAGTCCTCCCGTGCGCTCGTGCCGCCCGGGCCATCCCCGGCCCGGGCCTGCCCGGCCGTGAC
>CAMCQD010000019.1 GCA_945876925.1 uncultured Dermatophilus sp. | reverse complement strand
ACCCTCACCCGGCCCGGGCCGGTGACAGCGCGTTGCGGGGCCTCCCGGGCCGGGACGGCCCCGCACGCCGCTTTACCGGGCGGGTCAGTCGCCGGCGATACCGGCGTCCTCGGAGGGGACTGCCCTGACCGGCAGGTAGTGCGGCTTCCACATGGCCTCGATGACGGCCTGCACCGGATTCTCCAGCTCCCTGGTCGCCAGGCCCTCCCTGGCGGCGGCCTTGCAGACCGCCAGGGCGACCGTGGCCGACACCGTGCGCAGCTGGTTCATCGCGGGCAGCAGCCGCCGCCCGGGGCCGTCGGGGTCGGCCAGGTCGGCCACCGCGCGCGACGCCGCCGCGATCATGCCGTCACTCATCCGGGTGGCGCGGCACACCGAGGCCCCCAGGCCCAGCCCGGGGAAGACCAGCGCATTATTCGCCTGCGCGAACTCGAACCGCTCACCGTTGAACTCGATCGGCTCGAACGGTGACCCGGTGGCGATGAGCGCCCGGCCACCGGTCCAGCGCAGCAGGTCGGCGGCGGCCGCCTCGGCCTTGGCGGTCGGGTTGGACAGCGGCATGATGACCGGCCGCTCGGTGTGAGCCGCCATCCGCTTGACGATGCCCTCGCTGAAGGCACGGGCCTGGGCGGAGGTGCCGATGAGCACGGTCGGGCGGACGTGCTCCATCACCTCGGGCAGGCCGACCCGGTCGGGACGCACCCCGCGCCAGGCGTTCACCTCGGACAGGGTGCGGGCGTAGGGCCGCTGGAAGTCACGCATCCGGTCGCCCAGGTGCTCCGAGATGAGCCCGCGGCTGCCCATGCACCAGAACCGGCGGTTCGCCTCCTCCTGGGTCAGCCCCTCCCGGATCATCTCGTCGCGCAGCAGGTCAGCGATACCGATCCCGGCCGTGCCGGCGCCGTACACGACGATCCGCTGGTCACTCATCAGCGTGCCGGTGGCCCTGACCGCAGCGAGCGCGGCCGCGCAGACCACGGCGGCGGTGCCCTGGATGTCGTCATTGAACGTGAGGCATTCCTGCCGGTAGCGCTCGAGGATGCGGTGCGCGTTGGCGGCGCCGAAATCCTCCCAGTGGATGAGCGCGTGCGGGAAGCGCGCCCGGACGACGCTGACGAACCGCTCGACGAACGCGTCGTAGCGCTCGCCCCGGACGCGGGCGTGCCGCACCCCCAGGTACAGGTCGTCATTGAGCAGGGCGAGGTTGTCGGTGCCGACGTCGAGCACCACCGGGATGGACCGGCGCGGGTGAATACCAGCCGCTGCCGTGTACACGGCGAGCTTGCCGACGGCGATCTGCACCCCGCCGACGCCCTGATCGCCGATGCCGAGGATGCCCTCGGAGTCGGTGACGCACACGATGTCGACGTCGTCGGCGCCCCGCCCGTAGTTATCAAACGACTCCTCGATCTGCTCGGGATGCTCGATGTCGAGGAAGACCCCGTGCGGGCGGGAGTACCAGTGGCTGAACTTCTCGATCGCCTCACCGATGGTCGGGGTGTAGACGATGGGCAGCATTTCCCCGATGTGCTCGGCGAGGAGGCGGTAGAACAGCACCTCGTTGCGTTCGCGCATGCTCTGCAAGTAGAGGTTCTTGCTCAGGTTGTCCGGCTGGGCGCGGTACTGCTCGTACACGCGGCGCAGCTGCCCGGACATCTTCACGACCCCCGAGGGCAGCAGCCCGACCAGCCCGAGCGCCTGCCGCTCGGCGAAAGTGAATGCCGTGCCGCGGTTGATGTGCGCCGAGGACAGCAGCGCGCTGCCCCGCACATCGACGTCGAGCACGCGCTGATCTGGCCCGTAGGCCTGGGAGTTGCCCGGAGTATCCATGTTCCCAGGCTATGCCGCCTCATCCGGGCGTCGTACCGGTCATGCTGGCGGCCTGTGCCGTGGTGGCGCTATCCGCCCCCGATCTGGTGGCCCCGGGGTGGCGCTGCGCACCTATGCCCTGAACGCCGGGACCCGCCTGCGCGCTGCCGCGCCCGCCGGGCAGGTGGCAGGTTACCCGGTGAGCGCCCTGTCCGCGGGGCTGCAATCGGTGACGGGCATCCTGCCCCCGGGGAGCGGTCCGCGCTGTTCAGCCCGGGATGGGTGCCGCGAGCGCGGCCACTCGCCGCAGTGATGCGGGGCGCGTTCACGGCGCTCACCCTGCCAGGCGCAGCAAACGTGCCGGAGGACCCCGGCTGGAAGCGCCGCTCCCCGGCTAGCACCAGGCGGCGAAGCCTTGCCTGCGGGGCAGGGACAGCGATCGGCGGCGCAGGGAACGTGAAGCATAGCCACTTACGAAGACGGCCAGGAATCACCCGAAGATAGAACCAGGCAAGTAACCGAGAACCTGCAGCACGGCATCGCCGGAAAATTGGCGAAGGAATTGGCGACCCCGAAAGCAAGCCCGCCGGGTGAGCTTCTCATGGCCAGTACCGCAGGACCACTAGCCGGTATCGCCGTTTGCGTATTCGCCCTGCCAGCCCGCCTGGAAGACCGGGGAGAAATTATGACCCGTACTGTCAGCCAGCGAGATCCCGGGCCGGCACGGAGCCCGCGGCGAATCCCGCTGAACCGTCCCCATCCGTGACCTGCCGGCGCGGCGGTGGCATTAGCCCGCCTGGCGGTAGGCGGCCAGGAACGCGCGAACCTCACGGTTGAACCGGCCGGGGGCCTCCAGGTGAGCCCAGTGGCCGCAGCCGGGAACCAGCACCAGGCGGGCAGCCGGCATGAGCTGGCTCGCGCGGCGAGAACCCGCCGGATCCACCAGCGGATCATCCTGGCCGTGGAACAGCAGCGCCGGCACGCCGATCCTGGCCGCCTGGGGCAGCAGATTGTTCCGCATCCCCCACGGGCCCAGCGAGGCCTGGTTGTACCGCGCGTAGGCCATCCCGGCCCGGGGGCGCTGCGCCTCGCGGACGAACTCCTCCACCACCTCCGGGGGGAGGGTGCCCGGGTCCTTGACCATCGCCGCCAGGGCTGCCTCGACGTGCTTGCTCACCCGCCGGATCACCGGTTCCAGCAGCGCGCCGGGCAGCTGCGCCATCAGCCACGCGGCCAGCTGGGCGGGCCGGTTCCGGAAGACCGGGACGAGACCACCCGGGGCGATCAGCACCAGGGCGCCGACGAGATCAGGGCGGCGCAACGCGAGATTCAGCGCGACGTCGCCGCCCATGGATACGCCCATCACCACGGCCCGGGTCACGCCGAGGGCCTGGGCCGCGCGGGCCACGAAGTCAGCCAGCGCGTCCGCGCCCCCGACCGGCTCGATGCCGCTCGTGCGCCCGAACCCGGGCAGGTCCACCGCGAGCAGGCGCCCTTCGCCGGCGAGGTCGGTGAAGACGTTGAACCACGAGATAGCGGAATTGTCCATCCCCCCGCCATGAATGAGCAGGATGGGCGGGCCGGCGCCCTGCCCGGCACCTGCGCTGGGGGCCGCCCCCGCAGACTGCGGCGGAATGGATCCGAGGACGCGGACGCGGCCCCCATCCAGGTCGATGAAGGTCTCGGAGCTGCCGCGGGGCAGGAAAGTCATGGCGCCAGTTCTCCTGACCGCTCGTACCGCCGTGAGCGAGGGCCGCATCCCCGGGAGTAGCGGATTTCCCGGCACTGACCGCCACGCTGAAGGCGTCGCGGGCGGGCCCGCTGGGGATCAAACCTTCCACGCGCCCGCCTGAAGGTCCAGCATCCAGGCTGGAGGGACAGCCTGCAACGGCGCCCCGGCACTCACGGCCGCAGCGGCACGGACCAGATCGCCAAGCCGTGCACCACTGCGCCGGACTCAGCCTGCCGGCCAATGAGACCTGTGCCGCAAGCGCCTCTTATCCGCCGTGCGGCAGCATGGTGACGGCGACGCCGGCCACAGAGTCACGGCGGCGGAGAAGGCGCGTCCGGCAGGGACATCGCCCCGGCGGGTGCCTAGGCCGAGCCCCGCCGTCGCCTCGAGGCCCTGCATCGGCGGGCGATTCCAGAACAGGATAGGACGCAAACACCCGTAGAACACCGTTTCGGGCCGTTCCCGCCCGGACATAATGACAGAGGCCCCGACCGGCGTTTCCGCTGGCCAGGGCCTCTGTCATGCACGTGGTGGCAGGTCAAGGATTCGAACCTTGGTAGCTTTCGCGACGGATTTACAGTCCGCTCCCATTGGCCGCTCGGGCAACCTGCCGTGGTGTGCGTGTCGAGGGTACCAGGGTGCGCGCCCCGGCTCCAATCCGGCCGGTGCCGCCCCTGGCTCAGCCCCGGGGGCATGCTCCGCCCGCTGCGGCAGGGAAGGCGGGCGCCCCGGTCTGGGCGAGGGTGGTCACGTGCTTCTCCTCCCCCCTGCGCCGGGGAGGCCAGCCGTCGTACCGTCGGAGGCGACGCGGGCGGCCGGCAGGGGCGACGCCCGGCACTGTTAAAGGAGAGCACATGGCAATCCACGGGGAGCTTTTCCGGGCCTATGCGGAGCAGCAGACCAGCGAGGTCTTCTCGCGCCAGAACTCCAAGATGCTCAAGGTGCAGGTCGGAGCGGGGGCAGTGTGGGCCAAGGCGGGCGCGATGGTTGCCTGCCAGGGCGAGATCCGCATGTCGAACAAGGGCTCCGGCGGGCTTGGCAAGCTGTTCAAGAAGGCTGTCACAGGCGAGGGAGCCAGCCTCATGAAGTGCGAGGGCGAGGGTGACCTGTTCCTGGCGGATTCGGCCTCTGACGTGCAGGTGCTTTACCTCGAGAACGACTCGATCAGCGTAAACGGGGACAGCATTCTCGCGTTCAGCGAGAGCATCAGCTGGAATATCAACCGGGTCCAGGCCCGCGGCGCCGCGATGACCGGCGACCTGTACAACATGACCCTCTCCGGCACCGGCTACGTCGCCGTCACCACGAAGGGCGAGCCCGTGGCCCTCGACGTCGGTTCCGCGCCGACGTACGGCGACCCCCAAGCCGTCGTGCTCTGGACCGGCGGCGTGCGCATGGACGTGCGCATCGACACCGGAGGCCTCGGCTCCATGATCCGGGGCGGCACCGGCGAAACCTTCCAGATGGCTTTCTGCGGACTGGTATTCGTCGTGGTGCAGCCCTGGGAGACCGTGCCCAAGGCCCCCGGTGGCTTAACGGGCGGTTTCGCTGCGGTGCCCGCCCGGCCGGGAGCGGCTGCTTTCCCGGCCGGGCGGGCCGGACCAGATGCGGCTAACGCGGTGAGCGCCCCGGGCGTAGCGACTCCAGGTATCCCATTCTCCGGGGCATGCGCGCATTTACCTGCGTAAACGTGCCGCGAGCCCTGAAAAGGGGATACTTGGAGTCGCTACGCCCGGGGCACCGCGCCTCCCGGCACGGTCCCTGCCCCGCCCCCGCGCCTCCCGGCGTGACCCGGCACGCGCCGCTGGCGCCCTGGCCCGTGGCCAGGTAGGCCAGGACAGCGAGCCCGGCAGGGTGGATCACTATCGGCTTCGGCTTAGGTGCACCGGGTGCTGTGCGGGGCCTTTCACGATGAGCCGGCACAGGAGACGGCGGGGCTCCGGCGGCCGCCGGGGGCAGGCGCGCTCGCATAGGCTCAGCCTTCGTGGACGCTTCCATCCGCATCACCCAGGATCCGAGCGCCGACGCGCTGCTGAGCACCGATGCGTTCGCCTTGCTCGTCGGCATGCTCCTTGACCAGCAGTTCCCGATGGAACGCGCGTTCGCGGGGCCCGCGAAGATCCTGGACCGGTTCGGCACGATCGACCCGGTAGCCATCGCCGCCGCCGACCCGGCCGCGTTCGAGGATCTGTGCGCCGCTCCCCCGGCGATTCACCGGTACGCCCGCTCGATGGCGCACCGCATCCAGCAGCTCGCGAGTGCCGTAGTGGAGGGCTACCACGGTGACGCCGAGCAGATCTGGGGCACTGCTGCGGACACCAGGGACCTCCTCCGGCGGTTGCAGGAGCTGCCCGGTTTCGGTGAGCAGAAGGCTCGTATCTTCGCCGCACTGCTCGGCAAGCAGGCCGGCGTGCAACCGGATGGCTGGCGCGAGGTCATCGGCGACTATGCCGCCGAGGGCAGCACCCGCTCTGTCGCAGACGTCACCGGACCCGAGAGCCTGCAGGCCGTCCGCGACTTCAAGAAGGCCGCAAAGGCGAAGACCAGAGCGCGCTGACCGCCCGCTGCCCTGCCACGGTCACGGCACCCACTAGGCTGACGCGAACGGGAGACAAGGCGTGCACCGCGTGCACATGAGAGCCGCGACCTGAATTCACCTGGCCCATCACCATCTGAGGAGTGCCTCCGCCATGGCCGACAGCTCGTTCGACATCGTCAGCAAGGTTGACCACCAGGAGGTCGCCAACGCGGTCAATCAGGCCGCCAAGGAGATCGCGCAGCGCTACGACTTCAAGGGCGTGGATGCCTCGGTAGAGCTGTCCGGCAGCTCGATCACCATGAAGGCCAGCAGTGAGGAGCGCACCCTGGCAGTGCTCGACGTGCTGCAGACCAAGCTGGTCAAGCGCGGTGTCTCGCTCAAGTCCCTCGACACCGGCGACGGCGCCCCCAAGGCGTCCGGCAAGATCTACCGGCTCGACGCCACGATCAAAGCCGGCATCAGCCAGGAGAACGCCAAGAAGATCAGCAAGCTCATCCGTGACGAATTCGGCAAGACCGTCAAGCCGGTCATCCAGGGTGACGAGCTGCGCGTCTCCAGCAAGAGCAAGAACGACCTCCAGGCCGTCCAGCGCATGCTCAAGGAGGCCGACCTCGACGTGGCCCTCCAGTTCACCAACTACCGGTAACCGGTTCCGGCTCCGGTTCACGCCGGGGTCCGGGGCCAGGACCGCATGCCGGTGCCCCTAGCCCGCACCGCGGACGCGGAATCGGCGGTTCCCCGGCCCGCACCGGGCACCGCCGGCCAGGCGCGGTCCCCGGATGACCCGGCAGATTCGCCTCGGTGCCCTGCGGTTACAAACCCGCGCGCTGGGCTAGCTGGTCGAGCACCCGGCGCTCGCGCTGCTGGGTGATTTCGGGGTCTGTGGCCTGCATGAACTCGACGGCGTTGAAGCCGTCCCCCTGACGCCGGTTCTGCGGCGGCTCCAGCCCCTCGATGAGCAGCGCCTCCATCGTGGCGATCAGCGTGCCGACGGCGATCCCGGAGGCAGGCACGACGCTCAGCTGACCGTCCGGCTGAACTGCGCGGACGCCAAACCACGAGAACCGGTCCCACCTACCGGTCAGGCGGTCCCGGGTGTGCTCGAACAAGCGCTGCCCCAGGCGGGTCGTCCGCCCCACGTACACCGCCCGGCTGCCGTCGTACAGGATGTAAACCCCCGCCTGCTCGGTGAAATTGACCTCTGCGCTGCCGGACTGCTGAACACCCAGAAGCCGGGGCATGCGAGGCTCCCACACGACCCGCTCCCGGCTCCAGAACATGCCGAACGCGTTGATGAGCCCCATCTCCTCGGCGTCCTCAGCGGCCTCATCGGCAGGCACATCCGGGCCCGGAACAGGGGTCTCGGCGCGCTTGGCAAGGTCGTAGACCCCGCGCGACACCTTAACGAACGGACTTAGGCCGTCACCCCGCAGGGAACCGGACAGGGTTGCCGACACCGTTGCCGACGGGGTGGCACCAACATCCTTCCGGTACCCCCGGTCGATGATGGCCTGCGAGATCGCCGAATAGTGCATCGGCCCGTCAGCCTCGCCGAGCACCTTGACGATCGCAGCGTGCCACGCCATGTTCCGGGCCACGTCGGACCTCCACCATCAACTCGAGAGCGCAGACATTCAAGCCGGACAGAAAAGATCACAGCTACTCGCCCGGATATCCGTATTAACGGTACAGGCACTCCGGCGGACGCTCAGTGCGGAGGCATCTACCAGCATTCCCTGGCCCAGGGCATGAGCCACACGGCGACGAATCGCGCCGGGGACAGACCCAGGCACATCGGGGCACCCGGCTACCCAGGCACATCGGGACACCGGCCACGGGGGAACTTCTACCGCATCGCCCCCGGCAACGGCCCGCTGCCAGGCTCCGATCAGTGAGGCGGCACAGGATCCTGCACCGCCCTGTGAGCTGAGCACCCGGGGCTGCCGCTTTCGCCCCTGTCCGGGGCAGTCGCGGCGAGTGGAGTTGGCGCAGGCAGCGGCGTGGCAGGCAGCGTAGACGACCATGCTGATGGCGTGCAGGCCTGCCCGGGGCGGGAACAGCGAGCCCGCCTGCGCCTGCTGCGATATCCACCCGAGGAACCGACGGGCCGGGGACAGCGCCTAGCTATTCAGCGTGAGGCACACCAGCGTCACTGCGGCCAGCTCCTCGTCGTCGCGATGCCGCACGACGACCGGGGAACACACCATCTGTATCGATAGGCGCCGGCGGTTCCGCCTGCGCACCGCCCCCGGCAGCGGGCAGGGCTGCGACCGGGGAAGAGCAGGCCAGGAGAGAATCGGGGGGTGGGATCGGCGAGAGCGTGGGTGATCTGGGGTACCGGCGTCGCCGCGTACGCCGTGGCAGTGCTGCAGCGCAGCTCGTTCGGGGTCGCCGGGATCGCCGCCGCCGGCCATTTCGGCACCACCGGCGGCATCGTCTCCACGTTCGTCGTCCTGCAGCTGCTCGTCTACACCCTGATGCAGATCCCCGCCGGGCTCATGCTCGACCGGTTCGGCACCCGGATCATGGTCTGCACCGGCGCCGCCGCGATGGCCTGCGGGCAGGCGCTACTGGCCAGCGCGGACACCCTCGCCCTGGGCATCGTCGCCCGGGTGCTCGTCGGCGCCGGAGACGCCTGCACCTTCGGCGCGGTAGTGCGCCTGGTACCGGCCTGGTTCCCGCCCCGGCAGGCGCCCATGCTCATCCAGCTCACCGGCCTGCTCGGCCAGGCCGGGCAGATCGCCTCCGCGGTGCCGCTCGCCCGGATACTCGAAGACCACGGGTGGCGCCCGGCCTTCCTCGCCGCCGCAGCATGCTCGCTGGTGATGCTCGTCGTCTCCGGGCTCGTGCTGCGCGACTCCCCCAGCGCGATCCGGGCCACCGGCAGGGCAGGAAGCACAACCGCGTCCCCGCCTGCCGGTGCAGGCCCGGCCGGGCCCGCGTGCCAGTCAGGCGACGGGCCGTTCAGCGCAACGCCAGGTGACACAGCCAGCGCCGACACCACCCAGGACCCGCACGCCGGGACTGGTCCGCCTGCGGCCGCCCGCCGGGCCGATACCCGGGCACAGCCACCGCTGGGCGAGCAGGTGAGCCTCGCCTGGGCACACCCGGCGACCCGGCTGGCGATGTGGACCCATTTCGCGACCGTCTTCTCCCCCAACGTCTTCGCGATGATGTGGGGCTACCCCTATCTGCGCCAGGGCGAGGGCCTGCCCGGCCCGGTAGCCAGCGCGCTCATCTCCCTCTTCGTCATCGCCAGCGTCGTCATCGGGCCGCTGGTGGCGATGCTCACCGCCCGCTACCCGCAGCGGCGGTACCACCTGGCGATGAGCATCGTCGCGCTGATCGCGGCCAGCTGGGCCGCCGTCCTGGCCTGGCCCGGGCCCGCCCCGATGTGGCTACTGATCGTGCTCGCGACCGCTCTGGCCGCCGGCGGCCCCGGCTCCGGCGTGGGCATCGACCTCGCCCGTAGCTACACTCCGCCCGGACGGCTCGGCACCGCCACCGGCATCACCATCATGGGCGGCTTCGCCGGCGGGCTCGCCGCCATCCTCGTCATCGGGCTGGCGCTGGACCACATCGCTGCCGGCGGCGCCTACCAGCTGGGACACTTCCGGCTCGCGCTGGCCGTGCAGTTCGTGCTGTTCATTGCCGGGATGACCGGAATGAGAGCCACCTGGCGCCAGCTCGCGCGTCACCAGGCCGCCGGGGGCACCCCGGTGCGGCCGCTGCGCACCGCCCTGGCCGACCGCTGGCGCCGGTTCTGCGCCGCCCGCGCCGGCCGCCGCTAGGGACCCTGAGCATTCACGTCCCGGCTACGGCACACCGGGACGGGCGCGATCGGGCACCCCGGCGTCTTCGGGACAAGACCCGGGCTGGGCCTTCCCGCAGCGTGCGTTCCGGGGATCCGCGCCGGGCCCGGCCAGGCGGCGCCAGCGGGGCCCCGGTCACTCACAGGCCAGGGAACTGCGCAACGCCGGCGTGTGCTGCCGCCTGGACTCCGGTCAGGGCCAGCATCCACCGGACCGGGACGGACACCGCCCTGAACTCCGTCATGTTCTTCGCGCTCCGATGACGGGGCGCTGGTCACCAGGCCCAGCATGGTCTAACGCCCCTGCCCATAGATGATCCGGGTGCGTTATCCCCGGACCTGGTGGCATCGGCGCAACCGCCGACCGGGGGTACCTGATCGCAGCCGAAGCCGGGGGCTGCTGGTGATGCGGCCCGGTGCCGGGCAGGTAGCGATCGGAACTATCCCCTTTCCGGGACTCGCGGCACGTTTACGCAGGTAAATGCGCGCACACCCTTGAGAAAGGGATACTCGGAATCGCTACGCCCGGGGCACCGGCTCAGTACCGGGGGCCGCCCTGGCCCATGCGCTGGGCCATGTCCTCCAGGCGGTCAATCCGCTGCGCCATCGGCGGGTGAGTGGAGAACAGCTTCCCCACGTCAGCCGCCCGGAAGGGACTGGCGATCATCAGATGCGAGGTGTTGCGCAAGTCAGGCTCCGGCGCCAGCGGCGCCCGGGCCACCCCCGACTCAAGCTTGCTCAGTGCGCTGGCCAGCGCCAGCGGATCACCCGTGAGCCTGGAGCCGTCTTCGTCGGCGTCGTACTCGCGGGTCCGGCTGATCGCCATCTGGATCACCGTGGCTGCCAGCGGAGCGAGCAGCGCCAGCGCGATCCCGGCGATCGGGTTGACGTTCCGGTTGTCCCGCCCGCCGCCGAAGACCATGGCCATCTGGGCGATGCTGGTGATGATCCCGGCGAGCGCCGCCGCCACCGAGGAGGTGAGAATGTCACGGTTGTAGACGTGCATCAGCTCATGTCCCAGCACGCC
>CAMCQD010000018.1 GCA_945876925.1 uncultured Dermatophilus sp. | reverse complement strand
GGCCTCCGGGGCAGTCCCCGGCGCCGGTGCGGTGCCCGGCCCGGTCGCCGGCCAGGAGAGGGGAGCATGATGAACGCCGCTGCGCGCGGTGACCGGCCCGGAGGCGAGGGCTACCGGGCCGGGTTCGGCTGCCTCATCGGACGGCCCAACGCCGGCAAATCCACCCTCACCAACGCGATCGTCGGCGAGAAGGTCGCCATCACCTCCAGCAAGCCGCAGACCACCCGGCACACCATCCGCGGCATCCTCACCACCGCGCACGCCCAGCTCGTGCTGGTCGACACCCCGGGGCTGCACCGGCCGCGCACCCTGCTGGGCGAACGGCTCAACGACGTCGTCCGCCAGACCCTCATGGATGTTGACGTGGCCGGGTTCTGCCTGCCGGCCGATCAGCGGATCGGGCCGGGGGACACCTTCATCGCCCGGGAGCTGGCTGACCTGAACCGGGCCCGCCGCACCCCCGTGGTAGCCATCGCGACCAAGGCCGACCTGGTCGATAAGGCACGGCTGGCCGAGCACCTCATCGCCATCGACCAGCTCGGCGACTGGGCGGACATCGTGCCCTGCTCGGCAGCGACGGGGGAGCAGGTGGCCGACGTGGCCGGCGTGCTCATGTCGCATCTGCCGCTCTCGCCGCAGCTGTACCCGGACGGGGTGCTCACCGACGAGCCGGATGACGTCATGGTCGCCGAGCTGGTCCGGGAGGCCGCGCTGGAGGGGGTGCGGGACGAGCTGCCGCACAGCCTGGCCGTCGTCGTCGAGGAGATGACCGCGCGCGAGGGCCGCCCGGCGGACTCCCCGCTGCTGGACGTGCGGGTGAACGTGTATGTCGAACGGGACAGCCAGAAGGCCATCATCATCGGCCGGGGCGGTTCCCGGCTGCGTGAGGTGGGCACCCGTGCCAGGCGTGAGATCGAGGCGCTGCTGGGCGTACGGGTGTTCCTCGACTTGCATGTGAAAGTCGCCCGGGAGTGGCAGCGCGATCCGCGTCAGCTGCGCAAGCTCGGCTTCTGAGCGGCGGCTTACCCTGGCCCGGCCGGGGCGTGCCCGCGCCGCGCACGTTACCGGCGCATCGCCTGTGCGGTGGCGAATGCGGCGATGCCAGTGCCGGTCTGGCTGGGATCGCGTGCTAACGTGACGCTCGTGCGCCGGTCGCTCCTCGTCCGCACCCGGCACCTGGCCGGCTGCGGGCTGCTGCTTAGCCGCCGCGGCGGGGCCTGATCTGACAGGCCTCCCCCGTCGCGGAGTCGATGCTGCCTGGCCTGCACCTTCTGCAACCCCAGTTGAGGCGGAACCGTGACGAGCACCATCCCCAGGACGAGCAACAACCAGCAGCCCACCCGCATGCCAGTGGGCAAGTACCTGCCCTTCGATGAGCAGATCAGCATCGACCTGCCCGACCGTACGTGGCCCGGCAAACGCGCCACCGTCGCGCCGCGCTGGTGCGCGGTAGACCTGCGCGACGGCAACCAGGCCCTCATCGACCCGATGAACTCCGAGCGCAAGCTGCGCCTGTTCAAGCTCCTGGTCCAGATGGGCTACAAGGAGATCGAGATCGGCTTCCCCTCGGCGAGCCAGACTGACTACGACTTCTGCCGCCAGCTCATCGACGGGGGCCACATTCCCGACGACGTCACCATCCAGGTCCTCACCCAGGCGCGCGACCACCTCGTCGAGCGCACCTACGACGCCATCCGCGGTGCCCGGACCGCGGTGGTGCACTTCTACAACTCCACCTCGGTGCTGCAGCGGCGCGTGGTGTTCGGCAAGGATGTCGAGGGCATCACCGACATCGCCGTGCAGGCCGCGCGGCTGTGCAAGAAGCTCGAGGAGACCATCCCGGACACCGCGATCACCTACGAGTACTCGCCCGAGTCGTTCACCGGGACCGAACTAGATGTGGCACTGCACGTGTGCAACGCCGTCATCGCCGAAATCGACCCGGACCCCGAGCACCCGATGATCATCAACCTGCCGGCCACGGTCGAGATGATCACGCCCAATGTGTACGCCGACTCGATCGAGTACATGCACCGCAACCTCGACCGCCGCGACAGCGTCATCCTGTCGCTGCACCCGCACAACGACCGCGGCACCGCCGTGGCGGCCGCCGAGCTGGGCTACCTGGCCGGCGCCGACCGCATCGAGGGCTGCCTGTTCGGCAACGGCGAGCGCACCGGCAACGTCTGCCTGGTCACCCTGGGGCTCAACCTGTTCAGCCAGGGCGTGGACCCGCAGATCGACTTCTCCGACATCGACGAGGTCCGCCGCACGGTCGAGTACTGCAACCAGATCGCGGTGCACGAGCGCCACCCGTACGGCGGTGACCTGGTCTTCACGGCCTTCTCCGGATCGCATCAGGACGCGATCAAGAAGGGCTTCGAGGACATGGAGGCCCAGGCTGCGGCCACCGGCAAGCAGATCGACGAGCTGGTCTGGGGCGTGCCCTACCTGCCGATCGACCCGCACGACGTGGGCCGTTCGTACGAGGCCGTGGTGCGGGTCAACAGCCAGTCCGGCAAGGGCGGCGTGGCCTACCTGATGAAGACCGAATACGCCCTGGAGCTGCCGCGCCGGCTGCAGATCGAGCTGTCCGGGGTGATCCAGCGGCACACCGACGCCCTCGGCGGGGAGATGACCGCCCGCCAGATCTGGGATGTGTTCAGCGACGAATACCTGCCCGGCGCCAACGCCGAGCAGGACGCCTGGGGCCGGTTCGTGCCGCAGCAGTTCCGGATCGACTCCAACGGCGATGGCCGTGACACGGTGACCGCCACCCTCACCGACAGCGGCGAGCAGGTGGAGCTCCAGGGGACCGGCAACGGGCCCATCGCAGCGTTCATCGACGCGCTGTCCCGGTACGACATCGACGTGCGGGTGCTGGACTACACCGAGCACGCGCTGTCCGCGGGCGGCGACGCCCAGGCGGCCGCCTACGTCGAGTGCGCAATCGCCGGGCGGGTGCTGTGGGGCGTGGGGCTGCACTCCTCGATCATCAAGGCGTCCGTGCTCGCGGTGCTCTCGGCGGTGAACCGGGCCGACCGCGACGGCGACATGGCGGTACCCGCCACGGTCAGCCGGCCCGGCGGCGGCCCCTGACCGGGGCCCGCTAGCAGCGCCGGCAGCGGCCCGGTCGTTCGCGCGACCGGGCCCCTGACCGGCGCGCGCGTCGAATCACGTTACCCCGGAATGCCGTTCGCCCTCAGGCTCTCAGGCGGCGGCCCGGGCGGGCAGGCGCTCAGTGCTCCTGGACGTAAACGACCTGGGTGCGGGTGTATTCGTACAGGCCGTGCTTGCCGTCGGCGCCGCCGATACCGGATTGGCGGGCGCCGGCGTGGAAGCCCTGCATCGCCTCGAAGTTCTCGCGGTTGATGCAGGTCTCCCCGAAGTCAATCCCGCCCGCTCGCGGCAGGCATCCGCTGCCTGGCGGTAAGGCCAAGGGCCGTCCCCGCGCGGCGGGTGCGCCCGGCGGGTGCCAGGGGCGTGTAGGAGGATGGTTGCGTGCCCCTGTACCGCGACGCCGGGATCGTGCTGCGCACTCAGAAGCTCGGGGAAGCCGACCGGATCATCACCTTGCTCACGCGTGAGCGGGGACTGGTGCGTGCCGTGGCCAAGGGGGTGCGGCGTACCCGGAGCCGGTTCGGGGCCCGGCTGGAGCCGGCCATGGTGGTCGATGCGCAGTTGTACGAGGGCCGTTCGCTGGATACGTTCACCCAGGCCGAGGTGCTGGCACCGTACGGGGAGCAGCTATCCGCCGACTACCAGGCCTGGACGGCGGCCGCCGCGATGCTGGAGGCGGCCGAGCGGTTCGCGGCCGAGCACACCTCTGCCCGGCCGCAGTTCACCCTGCTCGCCGGGGCCCTGGGTTCCCTCGCGGCGGCTGAGCACGATCCGGGCCTCATCCTGGACGCCTACCTGCTGCGCTCGCTGGGCCTGGCCGGCTGGGCACCGAGCTTCACCGACTGCGCCCGGTGCGGTGAGCCGGGCCCGCACCGCGCCTTCAGCCTCACGGCCGGCGGCTCCTTGTGCCCCGCTTGCCGGGTGCCCGGCTGCTCCGCGCCCGCCCCGGCGACGCTCGCCCTGCTCGCCGCGCTCATGAGCGGGGACTGGCAGGCTGCCCGGGAGGCCGGGCCACGGCACCGCCGCGAGGGCTCTGGCCTGGTGGCGGCCTATCTGCAGTGGCACCTCGAGCATGGCATCCGTTCCCTGCGGTACGTGGAAAGATCCTCTTCATGACGCGCAGGCAATATACGCCGCCACCTCCTCACCCCAGCGGTGCCCGCCCGCCGGACCTCCCGGCCGGTGCAGTTCCCCGGCATGTGGCGATAGTGATGGACGGCAACGGACGCTGGGCCAATGAGCGCGGGCTGCCCCGCACCGAGGGGCACCGGGCCGGCGAGGCGGCCCTGGTCGACGTCGTCGCCGGGGCCATCGAGGCCGGGGTCACCCACCTGAGTGCGTATGCGTTCTCCACCGAGAACTGGCGCCGCTCCCCGGATGAAGTGCGCTTCCTCATGAACTTCAACCGCGAGGTCATCCGCCGCCGCCGGGGGCAGCTGCTCGACTGGGGGGTGCGCCTCATCTGGGTCGGGCGGCGCCCGCGGCTGTGGAAGTCGGTCATCCGCGAGCTTGAGGTCGCCCAGGAGATGACGAAGGACAACGACCTGCTCACGCTGTACTTCTGCGTCAACTACGGGGGACGGGCCGAGATCGGCGACGCCGCCCGGGCCATCGCCGAGCAGGCCGCCTCAGGCAGGCTACGGCCCGGCTCGGTGGACGAGCGCACCATCGCCAGGTTCCTGCCCGAGCCGGGAATGCCCGATGTCGATCTGTTCGTGCGCACGTCGGGGGAGCAGCGGACGAGCAACTTCCTGCTGTGGCAGAGCGCGTACGCCGAGCTGCTTTTCCTTGACACGTTGTGGCCCGATGTCGACCGGCGTGATCTGTGGGCGGCCATGGAAGCGTACGCCCGCCGTGACCGCCGGTACGGCGGCGCGGTGGACGCGCCCCGGCGCTGAGCTGGCACGCCCCCCGGTGGGCGGGCACACCAGGGGGGTGAGTGAATAGTCATGCGGTGTCATGCATATACTTGCTCGCATGTCCAAGGTTCTGACGACCCTTCCGGTCGGTGAGCGCGTAGGAATCGCGTTCTCCGGCGGCCTCGACACGTCGGTGGCGGTCGCGTGGATGCGCGAACGAGGCGCCACCCCGTGCACGTATACGGCTGACATCGGCCAGTACGACGAGCCCGACATCGCCTCGGTGCCCGGCCGGGCCAGAGAGTACGGGGCCGAGATCGCCCGCCTCGTCGACTGCCGCCAGGCCCTGGTGGAAGAGGGCCTGGTCGCGCTGGTCTGCGGCGCGTTCCACATCCGCAGCGCGGGCCGGGCGTACTTCAACACCACCCCGATCGGCCGCGCGGTCACCGGCACCATGCTCATCCGCGCGATGAAAGAGGACCACGTTGAGATCTGGGGCGACGGCTCCACCTTCAAGGGAAACGACATCGAGCGGTTCTACCGCTACGGCCTGCTGGCCAACCCCAACCTGCGGATCTACAAGCCGTGGCTGGACGTGGGATTCGTCCGCGAACTCGGCGGCCGTGAGGAGATGAGCAGCTGGCTGGCCGCCCGCGGACTGCCCTACCGGGACAGCAAGGAGAAGGCCTACTCCACCGACGCCAACATCTGGGGGGCCACCCACGAGGCCAAGAAACTGGAGCGCCTCGGCACCGGCGTCGAGATCGTCGAGCCGATCATGGGGGTGAAGTTCTGGGAGCGGGAGCTGGAGATCCCCACTGAGGATGTCGCCATCGCCTTCGAGGAGGGGCGCCCGGTGGCGATCAACGGGGTCCGCTACGAGTCGGCCGTCGACCTGGTGCTGGAGGCCAACGCCATCGGCGGCCGGCACGGCCTGGGGATGTCCGACCAGATCGAGAACCGCATCATCGAGGCCAAATCCCGCGGTATCTACGAGGCGCCCGGCATGGCGCTGCTGCACATCTGCTACGAGCGGCTGGTCAACGCGATCCACAATGAGGACACCATCGCCACGTACCACAACGAGGGCCGCCGCCTGGGCCGGCTCATGTACGAAGGCCGCTGGCTCGACCCGCAGTCCCTCATGCTGCGCGAGTCGCTGCAGCGCTGGGTGGGGTCGGCGATCACTGGCGAGGTGGCCCTGCGCCTGCGCCGCGGCGAGGACTACACCATCCTGAGCACCGACGGCCCGAGCTTCAGCTACCACCCGGACAGGCTGTCCATGGAGCGGGTGAAGGACGCCGCGTTCGGCCCCACCGACCGGATCGGCCAGCTCACCATGCGCAACCTCGACATCGCCGACAGCCGCGCCCGGCTGGAGCAGTACGTGGGCCAGGGGCTGCTGGGCTCGGGCGCCGGGGTGGCCGCGCTCGGCCTGGCGAACACCAGCCTGGTGGGCGAGCTGACCCCCGGCGGAGCCGAGGCGATCGCCTCACGCGGCCTGTCCGACGATGAGGAGATCGCCCTGGAAGCGGCCGCTATGGAAATGGGGAACGACTGATCCTCGCCCGGGGCGCTCCGGCCCGCGTATGACTGCCGGCGCGGGCACGGCCGGGCAGGAAACCGGGCGGGTCATCCCGCTTTAAGGGGACGGCCCGCCCGGCCCCGCCCGGCGTGCGCTAGGGGAGCGCGCCGGGCGGGCTCAGGCCGGGGTGAGGCGGATGATGGCGCAGCCGAGGAGGAACACCAGCACCGCGACCCGCAACCACCTGCCGAACAGGCTCAGCCGGGGCCAGGCGAGCGCGGATAGCCCTGACAGCATGGCCAGCCCGGCCGCGACCAGGATGGCACCGGGCACTCCGGCGACGACCAGCCCCAGCGCCAGGGTGCCCATGACCACCGGCGCGAGCACGACCGGCGGCACCACGGCCAGGTGGGCGCTGACCCGCTCCCGCCAGCCGGCCTGGCCAGCATTCACCTGGCCGCCTGGGCACGTTCCCGTGACCGGGGCGGCACCCTGGTCACAGGTCCGGGTGGTGCCGCCGCAGCCGCCTGCGCACGGCTGCGGGCTGGCGGGACCACCCCGGTACCCGGCAGGATCACTCATGAAGTCCGGTCCTGCTCATCGGCTCCTGCCTGGATCGCGGTCAGCGCGATCGTGTAGATGATGTCCTCGACCAGGGCTCCCCGGGACAGGTCGTTGACCGGCTTGGCGATGCCCTGCAGCATCGGGCCGATGCTGATCACGCTGGCCGAGCGCTGCACGGCCTTGTATGTGGTGTTGCCCGTGTTGAGGTCGGGGAACACGAACACGTTGGCGTGCCCGGCGACTGGCGAGCCCGGGGCCTTGCTGCGGGCCACCGACTCGGTGGTGGCGGCGTCGTACTGCAGCGGGCCGTCGATCACGATGTCCGGGCGCAGCTGCCTGACCCTCGCGGTGGCGGCCTGGACTTTCTCGATGTCCGCCCCCGACCCGGACGTCCCGGTCGAGAAGCTGATCATGGCGACCTTCGGGTCCAGCCCGAACGCCCTGGCCGAGTCGGCGCTCTGGATGGCGATATCGGCGAGCTGCTCGGCGTCCGGGTCGGGGTTGACCGCGCAGTCGCCGTAGACGACGACCTCGTCGGGCAGGCCCATGAAGAACACCGACGACACCAGCGAGGCACCCGGCTTGGTGCCCAGGATCTGCAGCGCCGGGCGGATGGTGTTCGCGGTGGTGTGCACCGCGCCGGAGACCAGGCCGTCAACCTCGTTCAGGTGCAGCATCATCGTGCCGAGCACCACCGTGTCGCCGAGCATGTCGTGCGCCATCGCCTCGGTCAGGCCCTTGTGCTTGCGCCGCTCGACCAGGGCGTCGACGTACCGCTGATCGGGGTGCGAGGGGTCGATGATCTCGATGCCCTCGGGCAGGGCCAGGCCCAGGCTGGCCGCGGTCGCCTCCACTTCGGCCGGGGTAGCCAGCAGCACGCACGTGGCGATGCCCTCGCGCTGGCAGTGGATCGCCGCCTGCACGGTGCGCGGCTCGGCTCCCTCGGGCAGCACGATCCGCTTGACCGATTCGCGTGCCAGGGTGGTCAGCTGGCGGCGGAACGCGGCCGGGCTCAGCCGGGTACGGGTGGCCGTCTTGGAGATCGACTCCACGAAGTCCTGGTCGAGGCGGCTGGCCACCGACTCGGTGACTTTGCGCACCCGCTCCTCGTCGTCCGCGGGCACGCTCGGATCCAGGTGGATTATCGCGTGCGAGGTCTCGTACGTCTTGTCCTCGGTGAGGTGGACCGGCAGGCCGCTGGCCATCGCCTTGTGGCACAGCTGGAGCACCTTGGGGCTGGGGCGGATCCCGGCGGTGAGCAGGAGCCCGGCCAGCTTGACGCCGTTCAGCTCGGCCAGCGCGGCGCTGGCCAGCACCTCGTGCCGGTCGCCGGGGACGAGCAGCATCTGCCCCTCGGTCAGGTAGTCCAGCACGCCCGGGATGGTCTGGGCTGCGACGTTGAGCTCCCGCACCCGCCGGGAGGTGTCACCGGCGTTGATGACCTCCAGGTGGAGCTGGTCGACGATGTCCTTCATGCGCGGCTGGGCGAGGTTCGGATCCTGGGGGATCATGGCGATGATCCGCAGCCCGTGCGCCCTGACCGCCTCCGCGTAGGCCTCCGCCTCCCCGGCAGGTTCTGCGGGGAGCCGGTTGATGACCACCCCGGTGATGCGATGCCCGGCGCCGCCGACGGAGAAATGCGGCACGGTCGCGGCGAAGCGCTCGGCTACGTGCCCGGGGGAGCGGTCCCTGGCGGAGGCGACCAGCACCACCTCTGCGTCCAGGGTGCGGGCCAGGGCCGCGTTGAGGTCGTCGGCGTAGGGGGCGTCGTCATCCTGGGCGAGCCCCTCGGCGATGACGACCTCGTGCCCCTCCAGCAGGGGCTCGGCCAGCTCGACGACCTCTTCCATGAGGGTCTCGGTGGCGCCGTAGGCCAGGCGGGAGTTGATGTGCGTGGCCGGCAGCGGCTCGGGCACGTAGGTGAGCGTGGCGGCCAGCCGGGCCAGCGCGGCCGACTCGTCGGGGCCGTGGGTCAGCGGGTGGCCCAGCGGCTTGATGTACCCGACATCGACGCCGCGCTCGTCGAGCGCGTGCAGCATGGCGTGACAGACGGCCTTGACACCGGCTGCGTGGTTGGCGGGAACCACGAGAATGCGGCGGGACATGACACTTCCTCTCGGGGGAGACGGCAGGCCGGGAGATCAGGCGGTGAGGCGGGCGGCGTCGCGGGCGATGATCAGTTCTTCGTCGGTGGGGACGACCCACGCGGTGACCGGGCCGGCGGGGGTGATCCGGGCGGCCTGGCCGCGCACCCGGTTGGCTTCCGGGTCCAGCTGCAGGCCCAGGAAGCCCAGCCGCTCGATGACCGCGGCCCGGCAGGCGGAGTCGTTCTCGCCGATGCCGCCGGTGAACACGAGGATGTCCAGGCCGCCCAGCGGCACCACGAGCGCGGCGATGTACTTGGCCAGCCGGTAGTAGAAGACGTCCAGGGCGAGCTGGGCGTTCTCATCGCCGCCCTCAGCGGCGGCCAGCACGGTGCGCATGTCGTTGGACACCCCGGACAGCCCGAGCAGGCCCGACTTGGTGTTGAGCGCCGAGGTGATCTCCCCGGCGTCCCCGGCCCCGGCGCCGATGAGGAAGGAGAACATGCCCGGGTCGATGTCCCCCGAGCGGGTGCCCATGACCAGGCCCTCCAGCGGGGTGAGGCCCATCGTGGTATCCACCGACCTGCCCCCGGCCACCGCCGCCAGGCTGGCCCCGTTGCCCAGATGCGCGGTGACGATCCGCAGGTCGTCCAGGGCCCGCCCGTCGAGCGCGGCGACCTGCTGGGATACGAACAGGTGACTGGTGCCGTGGAAGCCGTACCGGCGCACGCCGTGCTCGGCGTACCACTGCGCCGGGACGGCGTAACGGTAGGCGTGCGGCGGCATCGTCTGGTGGAAGGCCGTGTCGAAAACGCCCACCTGGGGAACCCCGGGCAGCATCTCCCGGGCGGCCTCGATGCCGGTGATGTTGGCCGGGTTGTGCAGCGGGGCCAGCGGCACGCATTCGCGGACGGCAGCCATCGCCTCGTCGGTGAGCACTACCGAGGACGCGAACCGCTCCCCGCCGTGGACGACCCGGTGGCCGACCGCGATGATCGTGGCTCCGCGGGCCGCGCACCACTGCTCGACCCGCTCCAGGATGAGCGCCAGGCAGCCGCGGTGGGAGCCGTCGGGCAGCTCGCTGACGGTGGTGCGCTCGCCGTCCACGTCGAAGCGGATCGAAGCCTGCGGCGTGCCGACCCGCTCGGCCAGGCCAGTGAACTCCCGGGAGCCTGAATCCGGTTCGATCAAAGCGAATTTCACCGACGATGAGCCACAGTTAAGAACGAGGACGGCCGAGGTCACGAGTGCACCTTCTGGGGTCGAGCGGCGGGAAGCCGGCCAGGTGCGCACCCGGCCGGTGCTGGCGTCGCCAGCGGCGGTCCTCCATCGGGGCGCAACGCCTGGCAGCGGCATCGCTCGCAGGAGAGCACGCCGCCGCGGTCAGGGGGCCCGGCCGGGGCGGGCGCGATCTGGAGGACGAAAACGATCCCGATGAAGACACGCACCGGTCAGTCTATCCGTGAAGCAGCCGATACGGGCCAAGGCTGGAAAATGTGTGCGGTCCGGTGCCGGTCACGTGCCCGCCCGCGCGCGATCACGCGTCCGGCGGTCCGATTCGCCCCCGCCCGGGCGGGGCTGGGATACTGCCGTCACGATGACTTCCCCGGCTACTCCCCGACCACTGCCGCCCCTGACCATCGGGCCGCTGACCATCGGCACCCCGGTGGTCCTCGCCCCGATGGCCGGCATCACCAACCGGGCCTTCCGCCGGCTCTGCCGCCGCTTCGCCGCCGGCGGCCTGCCCAGCGGCAGCGGCTGCCTGTACATCAGCGAGATGATCACCTCCCG
>CAMCQD010000017.1 GCA_945876925.1 uncultured Dermatophilus sp. | reverse complement strand
GTCCGGGCCGGCCGGGAGCTGCAGGGTGCTCGTGCCGCGTTCGAAGGTGCCCCGCTGGGTGACCGCGCAGAACCGGGCGGTGCGGGCGCCGTCCTGCTCGCCGAGCACCGCCTCCAGCGCGGCCGGGGTCCACACGTAGCTGAAGCCCTCGGCACTGCCGGTGGGGAGCACCGTGTCCGCGTCCAGGGAGGAGGCGAACGCGCCGGATTCGGTGAGCAGTTCAGCGATCATGAAACTGGCGGTCTCGGCCGCGACCCGGGCGGCCAGCGGCTCCCCGGTCGCCTCGAACCAGGCCGTGTACACGTCGAGGAGCTGGGCGTTGTCGTACAGCATTTTCTCGAAGTGCGGCACGGCCCAGGCCTCATCCACCGAGTAGCGGGCAAAGCCGCCGGCCAGCTGGTCGTACATGCCGCCGCGGGCCATCGCCTCGCAGGTCACCGCCACCAGGGACAGCGCCCGGGGCGTGCCGGTGCGGGCGTAGTGGCGCAGCAGCCAGTCCAGCACCATCGACGGCGGGAACTTCGGTGCGCTGCCGAATCCGCCGTGTTCCCAGTCGGCCTCGTCAGCGGCGACGTCCTCGGCGGTCGCCAGCAGCTCGGTCAGCGACTCGCCGGTCACGTCCGCGGTCCCGGCCGGGCCCTGCAGTTCGCGTAGCGCGCGGGTGATCCGGTCTGCGCTGGCCTCGACCTCCTCGCGCCGCTGCCGCCAGGCGGAGGTGAGCTGGTCCAGGAGGGTACGGAACTGCGGCGGCGGGAAGTACGTCCCGGCGTAGAACGGCTGCCCGCCGGGGGTCAGTGCCACCGTCATCGGCCAGCCGCCCCGGCCGGTGAGGGCCTGGGTGGCGGTCATGTACGCCGAGTCGACGTCGGGGCGTTCCTCCCGGTCGACCTTGACGGGCACGAAATCCTCGTTGAGCAGCGCCGCGATGGCCTCGTCCTCGAACGACTCGCGGGCCATCACGTGGCACCAGTGACAGGAGGCGTACCCGATGGACAGCAGCACCGGCACGTCACGTTCGCGGGCCCGGGCGAACGCCTCCGGCCCCCAGGGCCACCAGTCCACCGGATTCCCGGCGTGCTGCCGCAGGTACGGACTCAGCGAGCCTTCCAGCCGATTAGCCATGTCACCGCGCTTTCGGGGTACCGGATTGTAGTAGCGCCAGGCGCGGGAACGACTGGTAGCAGGCATGTGCTTGCCCTCGGGTGAGCTCAGGCGATTCGCGTTCCCGCCACGGCGACCGCGTCTTCTTCACGGCGGTCCTGGCGTCATCTATGTGGTTGAGCATTACCAGCCGGACGGGATCGTAATTGCCGTCGTAGCCGGCACTGGGGCGAGCTGATTGCCGGGTCTGGAAAGCACCGGCAATCAGGGGAACATCTGTATCGACCACCCCGCCACCGGCTGCGCGGATGACCATCACGCTCGGTCGCTCTGGTTTGCTGATCTTAGTCAGTGGCTCCGCCGATGCGGCCCGTACGACGCTGTTCGCGGCCCTGAGAGCCCCCGTGTGAGCGTGCCGGCGCATAATCTCGGCAATTTCACTCTCCGAGGCCCCGGGAAGGAAATCGCACGTGCCATGCCGGATGATCTGATGAAACAGCGCGTAATAAGCTGTGGAAGCCGCCCGGCGCAGATCGCTCAATGCCGGACGTCCGCGGCCGGCATTTCTGCAGGCGAGGAGTTCAGTAGTCTTCAGCGGCCGGGAGCCGTAGATTGGCCGGGTCACCGCTAGCGTCCTGGGTCTTCGCCGGGTCCGGGTGCGCCGTCCTCGGCGATGTCCTCTGGGCTGGCCTCGTCAGTGGTCACGGAGGCGACGCTCGCACCGGGCAGCTCATGCCCGGCAGCAGCTGCCAGCCGGCCGGAGACCTCGGCGGCGGCGCGCCGGACCTGGGAAACCTCAGCGCGGTCCCAGGTGCCGCCTTCCGGGGCCGGTAGCGCCAGGAGCAGGCACCAGGCGTTCTCCCCGAGCGCGTCGACCTGATCCGTGATGGTGACGTGCCCGGGCTGGAGGCGCAGCTTCGCAGAACGCATCTGCCGGAGTACGTCTTCGCCTGCCTCGTGAGTCCACTGGCCGGTCAGTGCGGACATGCCGGCATCACCCCTTTACGGCCAGGATGGCCTCTGGCGGCGGACTGGATCCAGTGCTGGCGTGTCCGAAGGGCGCAAGGGCGTGGCCGCCTCTGCTAGCGCCACCGGCTGGCTGCCGCCTCCGGCGGGGAGTTACCAGCACGATGCCTCCTTCACCGCGCCCGCCGGGCAGCCCTCGGGCGGCTCCTCCCGGAGCCGGTGCCAGGGGTGCCCGGCGGGCGCGGGAGCAGGTCAGAGTGCCGCGAGGGCGGCGTCGTAGTCGGGCTCCTGGGCGATCTCGGGAACCTGCTGGGCGTAGGCGACCTTGCCGTCGGTGCCGATGACGACCACGGCACGCGACAGCAGCCCGGCCAGCGGCCCGTCAGTCATGGTGACGCCGTAGGCCTGGCCGAAGTCGCTGCGGAACGACGAGGCGGTGACCACGTCCGCGATGCCCTCGGCGCCGCAGAACCGGGCCAGGGCGAACGGCAGGTCAGCCGACACGCACACGACCGTGGTGTTGTCCAGGCCAGCGGCCCTGGCGTTGAAGGTGCGCACGCTGGTAGCGCAGACGCCGGTGTCGACGCTGGGGAAGATGTTGAGCACGACCCGCCGCCCGGCATAGTCCGCCAGGGACACGTCGGCCAGGTCGGTGCCGGTGAGCGTGAACGCGGGAGCGGTGGTACCGGCCGCAGGCAGCTGGCCGGAGGTGGAGACGGGGGTGCCCCGGAAGGTGATGTTCGCCATAGCCCGTTTCTAGCACGCGGACCCGCCGCCGGCCCGATCTGGCTCCCAGGGTCCTCTCAGGTATGAGAAGGTGGGCTGGTCAGGCGGTCCGGTGAGGAACCCGGTGCAAATCCGGGACGGTCGCGCCACTGTAAGCCGCACGGGAGCTGTGCCCGGGCGCCGAGTCAGACACTCACCGCCCGTCCTCTTCGAGGGGGCGCGTACCCCCGTTAGGAGTCATACATGCATATCGCTGAGGGTTTCCTCCCGGCCGCGCACTGCGCCGGCTGGTTCGCCGCCTCCGCCCCGTTCGTCGTGCACGGGGCCCGGGCCGTCGTCCGAGAGGTCCGCGAGAATCCCGAGAGCCGCGTGCTGCTCGGTGCCGCAGGCGCGTTCACGTTCGTCCTGTCGGCCATCAAGCTGCCGTCGGTGTCGGGTAGTTCCAGTCACCCCACCGGGACCGGGCTGGGGGCGGTGCTGTTCAAGCCGCCCGTGATGGCATTCATCTGCACGGTCGTGCTCATCTTCCAGGCGCTGCTGCTCGCCCACGGGGGCATCACCACCCTGGGCGCGAACGTGTTCTCGATGGGGATCGCCGGGCCATGGTGCGGGTTCCTCATGTGGGTGCTGCTGCGCAGGTGGAACACCAGCGTGGCGATCTTCGCCGCGCTCAGCGTCGCCGACCTGGCCACGTACTGCGTGACCAGCTTCCAGCTGGCCATCGCCCACCCCGACGTCACCAGCGGAGTGACCGGCGCGCTGGCCAAGTTCGCCTCGATCTTCGCGATCACCCAGATCCCGCTGGCTATCGCCGAGGGCCTCGTCGGCGTGCTCGTGCTGCGCCTGCTTGCCAGCGTCGCCTCCCCGGAGCTGCTGCGCCTCGGGGTGATCAGCCAGCCGGGAGCCGCCCAGCCTGCCGGGACCGCTCCGGAGGACGTGAAGGAGGCCGTGCGATGAACCGCCGCGGACTGACCAGCCTGCTGCTCTTCGCGCTGCTCATTGCCGTCGTCATCGGCAGTTTCGTCATCGGCGGGACCAAGGGCGGCGACGAAGAGGCCTTCGCCGGGACCGACGCCACCGTGAGCGAGCAGATCGAGGCCGACGGGTACACGCCCTGGTTCTCGCCGCTCGTCGAGCTGAAGTCCGCCGAGGTCGAGTCGGGCCTGTTCGCCTTGCAGGCCGCCCTCGGCGGTGCCGCGTTCGGCTACTGCGTGGGAATCCTGCACGGGCGTCGCCGCCGTACCGGCGACGTGCCTGAGCAGGCCGGGGCCGCTGACGCCGGCCCGGCCCCTGCGCAGGCCAAGCGGGCATGAGCGCTCGCGGCCTGGCCATAGACGAGGCCGCCTGGGCTAGCCCGTGGCGGCACCGCCGGGTCCGGGACAAGGGCCTGCTCTCCCTCGGGCTGCTCACCTGCGCCCTGGCGCTGCCGCCGGTGCCGGCCACGATCATCGTGGCCGGCGCCGCCTGGGCGGTCCTGGCCGGCCCGGCCGGGGTCCCGGTGCGGGTGCTCACCCGCTGCCTGCGGGCACCGGCTGCCTTCATCGCGATCGGCGGGCTGACCCTGCTGGTCACCATCGGCGGGCCCGGGCGCCTCATCGGCGTCGACGCCGCCTCGGCCACCGCCGCCGGGGTCACCGTGCTGCACGCCGGATCGGCCACGCTGGCCGCGTTCATCCTCGCCGCGACGACGCCGGTGATAGACCTGCTCACCTCATTGCGGCGGCTGCGGATCCCCGATCCGCTCATCGACATCTCCGAGGTGATGTACCGGCTGGTGTTCGTGCTGCTGGAATCGGCTCGCACCGTCACCGAGGCGCAGACCGCCAGGCTGGGATACGCCAGCCGGTCCGCTGCGCTGCGGTCCGCTTCCGGCGCGATCGGCGCGATGCTGCTGCGCTCGCTGCAGCGCGCCAGCCGCCTGGAGAACGGGCTCATCGCCCGGGGCTACACCGAGGGACTGCGCACGCTGGCACCTCCCCGGCAGGGCTCTGTACGGTTCGTCGCCCTCACCCTGGCGCTGCTGGCCGCACTGGTCGCGATCTCGGCGTTCGTGGCCTGGCAGTGGCCCTCGCCGTGGACCTCGTTCCGGTGGGCCTCGTGAGCGCCGGGCTGTGCGCCCGCGATCTCGTGGTCGGCTACGGGCAGGTGAATGCGCTCAACGGGGCCAGCCTGACGATCACGCCCGGGCGCCGGCTGGCGCTGCTGGGCGCCAATGGCAGCGGCAAGACCACGCTGCTGCGCACCCTGGCCGGCTCCCTGGAGCCAGCCAGCGGCGACGTGCTGCTCGACGGGGAGCCGGTGCGTTTCTCCCGGGCCGCGCTCAACGAGCACCGGCGGCATGTGCAGCTGGTGCTCCAGGACCCCGATGACCAGCTGTTCTCGGCCGACGTCTACCGGGATGTGAGCTTCGGCCCGGTCAACCTGGGCCTGCCGGAGGATCAGGTGCGCGCCCGGGTCGAGCAGACCCTCGCCGTGCTGGATCTGACCCAGCTGGCCGAGCGTCCGACCCACCAGCTGTCCTTCGGGCAGCGCAAGCGGGTCGCGATCGCCGGGGCGGTGGCGATGGCGCCGCGCTACCTGCTGCTGGACGAGCCGACTGCCGGGCTGGACCCGGTCGGCCAGGACGAGCTGCTGGCCGCCCTGGACCGGCTCGAGGCCGGTGGCACCACGGTCGTGCTGGCCACCCATGACGTCGATTTCGCGCTCGGCTGGGCGGCCGACGCGGCCGTGGTCACCGGCGGCCAGGTCCGGTCGGGTCCGGCCGGGCGCATGCTGGGCGACCTGCCCGAGGGCAGTCGGCTGCGCACCCCCTGGGTGATCCAGCTATCCCGCCGTCTCGGCCTGGAGGAGTCCGGGCCGCGCGATCTGGACGACGTCGCGGCGCTGATCGGCCCGCTCATCCGGCACGGACGGCACTGAGGCCCTGACCCGGCCCGTCCGGCGGGCCGGGTCAGGCGCCGAGCAGCCCGGAGCCGGGGAAGCTGCCGCGGGAGCAGCCGGGCGGGATGGCGTACACGGCCGAGCCGATGTGCGTGATCCACGTATTGAGGGCGTCGGCCTCAGCCAGCCGCCGCTGCACGGGCACGAAGGCAGTGGCCAGGTCGGCCTGGTATGCGGCGAACAGCAGCCCCTCCTCCGGTACGGCTCCCGGCTCGGATTCATAGACGTAGTTGAACGCCCGGCGCAGCATCCGCTCGGCACCCGTGCGGGCCTGCGCGCGGGCGGCATGCGCATTGGGGGCGATGACCGGGAACCCGTCGGGTCCGGTCGCGAACCGGTCGACGGGGGTGAATTCATCGCCCCCGGTGAGTGGCACGCCATCGGACAGCCGCCGGCCGAAGCTCATCTCCTTGACCGCGGGCTCGGTGTCGTCCCAGGCCTCCATGCCGATCCGGATGCGGCGCAGCACCAGCATCGAGCCCCCGGCCAGCCACGGCTGGGACTTCCCGGTGTTCCACACCACCTGGGCCACCTGAGCCGGGTCGCGCTCATTGGCCGAACCGTCGAGCATGCCCATGAGGTTGCGGGCGGTGGCGCCCAGCGGCCCGGTGCCCCGGGCATTGACGAACCCGGCCTGCACCCAGCGCAGCGTGGTGAACGTGCGGGCGTCGCGTAGCAGCCGCCGCTGGGCATAGCCCAGGGTGACCGGGTCGTCGCTGCACAGCTGCAGCACCAGGTCGGTCTGGCCCCAGCGCGATTCGAGCTTGTCGGTGCTGAACGCGGGGAACTCCGCGATCACCGCCGGGCACTGCCCGCCGGTGCCGGTGGCGGTGAACAGGCCCGGCCCGAACCCGAAGGTGACGGTGAGGTTCGCCGGGGTGCGGGCGAGGTCGTCCTCCAGGGCGCCCAGGGGGGAAGCGCCCCCGGTGAGCCGGGCGGCGTCGTCGGCGAGCAGGCGCAGCAGGGAGACGACGTGCGCGCGCCGCGCCCCGCGGGCCAGGTCGAGGCCGAGGAAGACCCCGTGGGCCTGCTGCGGCGTGGTGATCCCGGCCTGGTGCTCCCCGTAGAAGCTCACCTTCCCGGGGCCGCCCAGCGGTACCGAGTCCGTGCCCGTCCCGGCCCCGGCGCCTGCCTGGCGGGCCTGCGAGCTGCCCAGGGCGTGCCCGGCCACGCCGCCGCCCAGCAGGGCCCCGCCGAGCACCGCAGCGGCCCCGGCGACGGTGCGCCGTCCCGGGCCGGTGCCGGTGGCGGGCTCACCGGTGCCTGCGGCGGGCGTGCCGGTATCCGGGTCGTTCATGGCTGTCCTCCTGGGGCCGGCCGGGGCCTGCGCGGGCACCCTGCCGGGGCCCGGGTCAGGAACTGGACTGGACGAAGGCGCTGAACCGGGTGATCTCCCCGGTGCTCGTGGTCAGCGTCGTGACGACGCGCTGACCGGGGACCCATTGCTCGGACAGCTCGCTGACCAGGATGTGGTGCCCGCCCGGGCTCAGCTCGGCCGCCCGGCCGGCATCGATGCGCAGGCCGTCGGGCAGCTCCTGGCAGGCAGCCGAATCGTCGGTGTCGCACAGCTGCGCCTGCCCGGCCAGGTTGACCTGCGCGCGGACGACGTGCACGGGGGAGAACCCCGGGTTCATGATGTCGACGTACACCCGGGCTTTGCCGTCGGCGTTCCTCGTCGCCCACGCCCCGGAGACCCGCAGCGGGCTGGTGGCTGCCGGGATGGGCGTCGTGCTCGTGATCTCCGTGGAGTCCGAGCTGGCCGCGGCGCCGTCCGGCTCGCCCGAGGCGGGTCCGCTCCGCGAGCAGGCGGACGCGGCTAGCGTCGCGGCCAGCAGGCACGCGACAGCTAGCAGTCGGGTTGGCGCAGCCGCGTTCATCAGGCCTCCTAGCCTCCGCTGCCCGGTGTGCTCGCGGGCAGGGCACCGGGTAATCGGGCACCAGAATAGATACACCCGGAGGTTTCATGCCTGAAGGGGCGGGCGCGACCACGTGCGATCCCTGAATCTGCCGATGCCCGGGGCGGGCTCGTCGCCCCGGGTGAGGGCGCTGGTCAGCCGGTGGTCACCGGTGAGGCCGCGGCGGTGGGTGTGGGTGGCGGGGCCGTGCCCGCGCCGGTGGCGTACCGCTCCTGGCCGCCGGTGAACTCCTTGGCCACGGCGCCGAACGAGACGGACTGGCCGGCCGAGGTCGTCAGGGTGACCGTCACGGTCTCGCCCACGGCGATCGGCTGCTCCAGCGCCATCGCCATGATGTGGTCGCCGCCGGGCCGCAGCTCGCGGGTTGCCCCGGGCGCGATCTCGAAGCCGCCCCCGGCCTTGCGCATCGCCTTCGCGCCGTTCACGGTGACGGTCTCGTGCAGCTCGGTGACACCGGAGGCGCTCGTGGCTGCTGCGGTGATCGTCACCGGCCCGCCGCTGGAGTTCGTCAGCCTGGCGAAGATGCCGGTCATCTTCGTGCTGCCCAGGGAGGGGACGGCCTTGACCCAGGCGTCGGCCACCGTGATGGGCGCTGACGGGGTGGTGCTGGCCGCCATGCCGGATGCGGCGGCCGCGTCGCTGGCGGAGGTGGCCGGGGTCCCCTGGGAGCAGCCCGCGAGCAGCACCGCCGCCGTGGCAGCGGCGAGCGCGCCCCGGGCGGCCCGGACAGGGCGGGGACGGCGGCCGGTGTTCAGCGGTGGCTGTTCAAAGGCGGGCATGAGGTGTCCTCCGGGGTGCGGGCGAGCCGTGGCCCGCTGCGGCTTGGTCCGGGACCGGGCTGATCGATCGCTTTGCGCGACAGGGGGATCGTACGCTCAGGGGGGTATCGGCGGGCGTCTGCGCGAAGGTGATCCGCGCGCCGCCGGGGGATGAGCGCGGAGCCCCGGGCAGGCACCCCGGGGCGAGCTGCCCAGGTGAGCGGCCAGGGAATCCGGCGGCGCGGGATGACGCTGATAAAGAAAGGAATCCGGCGGGCAGGCCCCGGGCGGCGCACGGCGATCCCCGGCCCGGAGTAGCCGGCGACACGCTCGCCGCGCGCCGCGGGGCGGTGACGTGCGGCAGGCTTCCTCGCTACAGTGGGCCACGCCGCCAGGCTGCCCGCGCCCGGTGGCGACAACCGGTCCACCCAATCGGATACGCAGGAGGCGCCGTGGCAGACAACGAGCAGGGCGACGCCCTGCGATCCCTGGCCCGGCAGCACGCGGCCCCGCTCGGGCTGGCCGTCGAGCACGCCGGGATCACCCTGGCCGGCGGCCGCCGGAAGGTCACCATCGTGCTCGACACCGACATCTGCGGCCTGGATCCGGCGGACGCCACCTCACCGGTGGAACCGGTCAGCCTGGACCAGATCGCGGCGGCCACCCGCGCTATCGGGGACGCGCTCGACCAGGCGGACCTCCTCGGCGAGGCGCCGTACACCCTGGAGGTCACCTCCCCCGGAATAGGGCGGCGGCTGACCACGTTCGCCCAGTACCGGCGAAATACGGGCCGCCGGCTGCGGGTGCGCTACCAGGGCGGCGAGGTCACCGGACGGCTGCGCTCGGTCACGCCGCAGGAGCTCACCATCAGCCCTGACCCCGTGCGGCACAGCCCGGGTGCCAGGCCCGCGTACCTGCCCGACGTCACCGTCGCGCTCGCCGAGATCAGCCACGCGAACGCCGAAGCCGACTTCGCGGGCACCGAGGAGGAGAACTGATGGATATCGACCTTGCCGCCCTGCGGATGCTGGAGCGGGAGCGGGACATCTCCATGGACGTCCTCATCCCGGCCATCGAGCAGGCCCTGCTCCTGGCCTACCACCGCACCGAGGGGTCCAGCCGGCATGCCCGCGTCGAGCTGGATCGCAAGAGCGGCCACGTCGTGGTCTGGGCCCGCGAGGAGGCCCCGGTCGGCGAGGACGGGAGCCGGGGCGAGCCCGGGCCCGAGTTCGACGACACCCCGGACGGATTCGGCCGGGTCGCGGCGGCTACCGCGCGCCAGGTGATCGTGCAGCGGCTGCGCGACCTGGAGGAGGAGGCCGTGCTGGGCGACTTCCGGGGCCGTGAGGGCGACATCCTCACCGGGGTCATCCAGCAGAGCCAGGGGCGCAACGTGCTCGTCGACTTCGGCACGGTGGAGGGCCTGCTGCCCGCCGCCGAGCAGGTGCCCGGCGAGAGGTACCGGCACGGCGACCGGATCAAGTGCTACGTCGTCTCGGTCAAGCGCGGCCCCAAGGGGCCGCAGATCGGGTTGTCGCGCACCCACCCCAATCTCGTGCGCAAGCTGTTCGCCCTGGAGGTTCCCGAGATCGCCGACGGCTCCGTCGAGATCGCGGCCCTGGCCCGCGAGGCCGGGCACCGCACGAAGATGGCCGTGCATTCCAAGGTGCGTGACGTCAACGCCAAGGGGGCGTGCATCGGCCCGATGGGGGCGCGGGTGCGGGCGGTGATGAACGAACTCGGCGGCGAGAAGATCGACATCGTCGACTACAGCGACGATCCGGCCCAGTTCGTCGCCGCCGCGCTGTCGCCCTCCCGGGTCACCTCGGTGGAGATCATCGACCCGCGGGCGCACGCCTGCCGGGTGCTGGTGCCCGACTACCAGCTCTCGCTGGCGATCGGGAAGGAAGGCCAGAACGCGCGCCTGGCCGCCAAGCTGACCGGGTGGCGGATCGATATCCGGCCGGATACGGGCAGTGGCGTTACCGGTCCCGCAGCGGGTTAGGATGGACGAGCCGGTGTCGCGTAAGACCTGCGTACTTCACGCTGGTCCCGTGAGTTCCGGCGACGCGCACGTGAACGATCGCGCTGCCCGCCTGCCGCGGGAGCCGGTCCGCATGTGCGTGGGGTGCAGGCGCCGGGAGCCCTGGTCGCGTTTACTGCGGCTCGTGCTCGCCACCGGCGGCGGCACCCGGCAGGTTCAGCCTGATGCCAAGCGCCGGCTTCCCGGCCGCGGCGCGTGGATTCATCCCGCGCTGGCGTGCCTGGAATCGGCCGAACGGCGGCGGGCGATCGGCAGAGCCCTGAGAACCACGGCGGTCCTCGACACGACCCTCGTGCGGGCTTTCCTGTCCGCCACCGGATACCCACCCGTGCCGCCCGCCGGCGACGCGGGCGACAACGAAGACCGAAAGCGGGTTTGACGCTGATGAGCATCCGATGAGTACTCAGCGATGAGCAACGCCCAGCACTAAGCGGTCCGATCGTCTCGGCAGCGACCCGGACCAAAGATTGAGGAGAGAATGGCCAAGGTTCGGGTCTATGAGCTCGCCAAGGAGCTCGGAGTCGAGAGCAAGACACTGCTCAACCATCTGAAGGAGCAAGGAGAATTCGTCCGCTCGGCGAGTTCCACCATCGAGCCGCCCGTCGTCCGTAAGATCC
>CAMCQD010000016.1 GCA_945876925.1 uncultured Dermatophilus sp. | reverse complement strand
CGCCGGTCCAGCGGTACGGCCTGATTTTCTTCCCGTCACCTGCCCAGTGGTACATCGAGCTGGTGAGCACGATTGCCTCGGTGTCGAACTCATTGGCGTAGTACAGGTACCTGATGAAGCTGTCCATGTCGTCGACCTCGCCCTCATTCATGATGACGATGCGCGGCCGCTGGGGCCGCCGGGCCAGCGGCGTCCCGCCCGAAGCGCATTCCGCTGCCGCCGGCGAGGATCCCCCCGGTCCGGGGGCGGCCCCAGTGGCCGGGGCCAGGGTGGCCGCGCAGCTGAGGGCTAACGCGGATGCCGCTGACAGGATTGCTGTCCGGGACCAGGAGACGCGCATGTCTGCTCCTCGCAGGAAGCCGCGGCCCGAAGGCCGGCGGACATCATCGTCCGCATCTGCGAGCCTACGCAGGCCGGCCGGGGATGACTACACAGCCGGCGTTTTCCTGGTGTGGCGCCGGGCTGGGGCGGTGGTGGCCCGCAGTACCAGGCGGGGGGCGACGGACACGGTCTGCGGGGGGCGGGCGGGGTCGTCGATCCGGGCGCGCAGCAGCCGGGCAGCCTCGGCCCCGGCGGTGTCATTGCGGGGGTCGACGGTGGTCAGCTGCACCACCCCGGAGCTGGCTAGCGGCGTGTCGTCGTAGCCGACGACGGAAACGTCACCGGGCACCGCCCGGCCGGCCTCGCGCAGAGCCTGCCACGCCCCCAGGGCGATGAGGTCGTTAGCCGCCACGATCGCGCTGACGCCGCTCCCCCGGTTCGAGGCGAGCAGGTCCCGGGCGGCGGTCAGCCCTCCGGCCTCGGTGTTCGACGAGGCGGTGAACACCTGCGCGGGCAGCGCCGCCTGCGACATCGCATCCCGGTAGCCGCGCTCGCGGGCCGCGGCCGGCCCGGTCGTGCCCGAGATGAACGCGATCCGCTCATGCCCCAGCCCGCGCAGGTGGCCTACTGCGGCAGCGGCCCCGGCCCGGTCATCGGGCACCACCCGGTCCGCGCCGGGCACGCCATGCAACCGCATCCCGACGAGCACGGTGGGCACCCCGTGCGCCTGGTCATCCCCCGGCTCACCGGCGATGACCAGGCCATCTACCCGGGCGGCGAGGAAACCGTCCACCGCGGGCTCGGCCAGGTGCCCGTTGAGCGCCTCATCGGAGACTGAGACATGGAACGGCGTGCCCTCCAGCCCGCGGCGCAGGCCGTCGAGCAGCTGCACGAACCATGGGTTGGCGAATTCGTCGATGACGACGCCGATGGTGTTGGTGCGCTGCCCGGCCAGCGCGGAGGCCGCCCGGCTCGGCCGGTACCCCAGCTCGGCGATCGCCGCGAGCACCGCTTCCCGCCGGGCGGGGCTGACCTGCGAGGATCCGCGCAGCACCAGCGAGACCAGGGATTTACTCACCCCGGCCCGCCGGGCGACGTCATAAATCGTCGCCCGTCCCTGCCGGGCCGCCGCTGCGCTCATCGGCACCCTCCTTCCCCGGCTTGCGCGCCCGGATACGTGACCGGAGCGACACCGGGAGGCGCATCCTGCCGGTCCAGAACCGTTGACACCAGTAAGCGTCCATCGTACGCTTTTGGAGCGCTCCAATTAGAGCGCTCCAAGCCTGCGCGGCTCAGGCACCGCCAGCCACGCACCACGAAGTCCGCAATGGAGCAGACCACCATGAGCACACCGCTGGGTATCGCAGTCATCGGAGCCGGCATGGCCGGCAAATCCCACGCCGCCGGATACCGGGTAGCCCCTGCCCTGTACGACACCAAACTGCCCCCGCTGAACTACGTCACCATCGCCGACGTCAACGCCCCGCTGGCCGAGGCCACCGCCGCCCGGTACGGCTACCAGCGGTACGACACCTCCTGGGAAGCCGTGGTCGAGGCCAGCGACGTCGACGTCATCAGCATCGTCGTCGCCAACGCGCTGCACCGCCCGATCCTGGAGGCCGCCCTGGCCAGCGGCAAGCACGTGCTGTGCGAGAAACCCCTGTCGGACTCCCTGGAGAACGCCCGCGCGATGGACCAGGCCGCCCGCGAGGCCAGCACCCTCGCCCGGCTGGGCTTCGTCTACCGGCGCAGCCCCGGCCTGAGCGCCATCCGCGACTTCATCGCCGACGGCACCCTCGGCGCGCCGCTGCACTTCTCCGGGCGGTACTGGACCGACTACGGCTGCAACCCCAGGTCCCCGATGAGCTGGCGCTACAAGGGCCCGGACGGCTCAGGGGCCCTGGCCGACCTCGGCAGCCACCTGGCCTACGTCGCCGAATACCTCTGCGGTGACGTCGTGGCCGTCTCCGGCGGGCAGCTGCGCACGGTCATCGGTGAACGCTACCTGCCCGCGGGCGCGGTCGTCGGGCACGGCCTGGCCGAGCTGAGCGATGTCACCGAACCGGTCGAGAACGACGACTACGCCGGGTTCTCGGTGGAATTCGCCGCCGGGACGGCCGGGAGCATCGAGGTCAGCCGGGTCGCCGCCGGGCACGCCAACAGCCTCATCGTCGAAGTGTTCTGCGAGAACGGATCGGCGATCTGGGATCAGCGCACCCCCAGCGAGATCGGCCTCATGCTGCACGAGGACCGCTCCGCCACCAGCGGCTACCGGCGCATCCTGCTCGGCCAGGACCACCCGTACGTCACCGGCGGCCTGCCGATGGACGCCCAGTGCGTCGGCTTCGGCCAGAACAACCTGTTCGAGTACCAGTGCCGCGCCTTCCTCGACGAGATCGCCGGCGTGGCCGACCCGCTGCCGATCTGCGCCACCCTCGGCGAGGGCGTGCACAACATGGAAATGCTCGCCGCGGTCGTCAGCTCCGCCGCCAGCGGCGGCGCCGCCGTCCGGCTGTGACGCCCGCCCCCGCTCACGTCAACGGCACCCCTGCCTGACCCGCCACATGTAAGGACCAGCAATGAAGCTCGGCGTCTACAACGCAATCCTGCACGACCGTGACCTGCCCGGAGCGCTCGACGTGATCGCCGGCCTGGGCCTGGAAGGCATCGAGATCAACTCCGGCGGATTCCTTCCCCCCAGGCATATCCCCGGCTTCGACGACATCCTCACCTCGGACGCAGCCCGCGACGACTACCTGGCCATCTTCGAGGGCACCGGCGTCTCGATCGCCGGCCTGAACTGCAACGGCAACCCGCTGCACCCCAACCGCGAGATCGGCGAGAAGCACGCCGAGGACATCCGCCGCTCGATCAGGCTGGCGCAGCGGCTGGGCCAGAAGCGCGTAGTCACCATGTCCGGCCTGCCCGGCGGCGAACCCGGTACCAAGCACCCCAACTGGATCGTCAACGCCTGGAACTCCGCCGCGCTGGACGTACTGGACTACCAGTGGAGCGTCGCGGTGCCGTTCTGGAAGGAAATCGACGCCCTCGCCCGCGACCACGACGTCAAGGTGGCCCTGGAGCTGCACCCGCAGAACCTCGTCTTCAACACCGCGGACGTGCGCAAGCTCGTCGAGCTGACCGGCTCGTCCAACCTCGGCGTCGAGATGGACGCCTCGCACCTGTTCTGGCAGCAGATGGACCCGATCGCGGTCGTGCAGGAACTGGGCGACCTCATCTTCCACGCCGCGGCCAAGGACGTGCGGATCAACCCCGGGACAGCCAGGCTGTACGGCGTGCTCGACAACCGGTTCCGCCGCCTGGACCCCAGCGAGCCGCGCACCAGCCTCGGCGGCGACGAGTGGGCCAATGAATGGCCCAAGCCCGCTGCGTGGGACTTCGTCGCCCTCGGCAAGGGCCACGACACGGACTACTGGGCCCGCTGGCTGAAGGCACTGCACGAGGTTGACCCGGACATGCTCGTCAATATCGAGCACGAGGACACCGAGCTGGGCCGGATCGAAGGCCTTGAGGTCGCCGCGAAGGTCCTCAAGGACGCCCGCGCCCAGGCCGGCGTCTGACCCCGGCCCGCTTCAGCAGCATCGCGGCGCGCCGCGCACCCGGCGCGCCGCGATGCTGCGCTGCGGGCGACCTCACCCGTGAATGCCCAGATGCTCGGCGAGCACCTGGGCCGAGCGCCGGCCGTCGTGCAGCTCACGCACGTACGCCGGTCCAGCAGAAGCGAACTGGCGGTAGCGGTCGCGGTCGGCCAGCACCTGGCGCAGCACGGCCTCCAGCTGGTCCGGGGGCGCCTCCAGGATGGGCGGGTCGCTCGGGCACAGCTGGCGCACCTCATCGGTGACGTGGCTGACCACGAGCCGGCCGGCCATCATCGCCTCGCACGCCGCGACCCCGTACAACCCGAGCGCGAACTGGTCGAGCACGATGTCGGCGTCCTTGACAAGCTCCGGCATCTGCCCGGGCGCGATCCCCTCGGCCCTGCGGTACTCCACCAGCCCCTCGGCAGCCAGCGGCGCCATCGCCGCCTCGACGTATGAGCTGCCCTTGAGCGAGCTGCGGCTGGGCGCGTGCAGCACCACCGGCACCTCGCGTTCCAGCAGCGGGGCATCGCAGGCCCACACCCCGGTGTCGATCGCCACCGGCAGCCAGATCGCCCCGGGCAGGTGCCGCAGCAGGTCCGGGGTGGAGACGAACACCGGACCGCCCATGAGCTCATCGTCCATGAAGGCGCGCAGCTGCGGCACCAGCGTGTCCACCCCCGCCTGCAGGCGGCGGGTCTGCTCGTCAATGCGGCTGGTGAACGGTGACCACGGCGTCTGCATCACGTTGATGACCGGGTTGCGCACCTCGGAGCCGTGCAGCACCAGCCCCACCCGCACGCCGGCCCCGCGCAGCACCTTGGCATCCCCGGCGAAGGTGTCCCCGTGCCGCAGCCCGAATAGCGGCCGCCCGGCTTCGAGCAGCGCATGCGTCCACTTGGCCAGCGCCTGCCCCTCGAAGGCCTGCGCCCAGTTGGCGTTACGCCGGTACGTGGCCGCCGGGACGGTGGCGTCGCTGGGGTAGGAGTACGGCTGCCCCCGATCCACCACCATGACGTGCGTGCCCACCCCGGGGATCTCGCGCTCCAGGGCCTTGGCCCACTCCCAGGCCTGCCCGGCCATGTTCGCCGGGCCGATGCCGACGACGCTGGGACGATCATCCCGGGTGAGCGGGTGCTCGCGCAGCCCGGCGAGCGCCGAGCTGACCTTCGGTTCGGCGATCCCCGCCTCCCCGGTCGCCGGGCACGGGCGCTTCGCGCCGCCGGGCAGCCCGGCACGGTACAGCCCGCGGTAGGCCTCGCGCAGGACCTGCTCCTGGCGCTCCCACGAGTACGGCACGAGTAGTTCGGTATTGGCGGCGATGGAGGCGCGCAGCCCGGCGGCCTGACCGAGCACCTCGCGGGCGCTGCGGGCGAAGGACTCGGGATCACCGGCGACGTGCACCGCCCCGACCCGCTCGCGCAGCACGAACTCGGCCTGCGCGCGGCAGTCGCTCACCAGCACCGGGATACCGGCGTACAGGTACTCGAACAGCTTGTTCGCCAGCGCCATCTCGTGGCTGCCGAAGTGCAGGATCGGGACGATGCCCACGTCGGCTGAGGCGACGAAGCTGCTCACCGCGTCCGGGGGGACCGGTTCGACCAGGTGCACCCGGCCGGCCACGCCCAGTTCATCCGCCCGGGACATCAGGTCCCGGGCGGGGGCCACCCGGGTATGCGGCACGCACACCACGGCCAGATGCACCCGGGGCAGCAGCGGCAGCGCCTCGACCGCGGTCGCCAGCCCGCGCGCGGCGGTCACTCCCCCGCTGTAGACCAGCAGCGGCACGTCGTCGGCCAGCTCGCATCGCGCCCGCAGCCCCACCGGGACGCTCGCGGCGCCCTCGAGCACGGGCACGTTCATCACCACCGCGGGGCGCCGGGGCAGCCGGTAACGCTGCTCCAGCTCAACGGCCAGCGGCTGGGTGACGGTGATGACGGCGTCGGCGTCGTGGATGTACTCGCTCTCCAGGTCGAGCAGGGCAGCCACCTTGCGGGCGGTACGCGGGGGGTACACCGACAGCCCGGCGACGAACTCATGGGCGTCGTACACCCACGCCGCCGGCCGTCCCGCCGCCCGCCGCCGCGAGACCGCCCGGGAGGCGATGCCCATCATGTGCACGTCGTGGGCGTGGATGATGTCCCAGTCCAGGGAGTCGATGACCGGGTCGAAGGCGAGAGCGTAGTCGTCCATCTCGGGGGCGTCCCGGCGCCACGAGGCCCCCCGGACGCTGGCGTCCGCCCGGGCTGCGGCGCGCTGGCGCAGCTGGGCCTCCTTGCGGGAGAGCCGCCCCCGCTCGGTCTCCAGCCGGGCGCTGACCTTGGCCCAGGTGGTGCTCAGGCCGGCCCGCACCTGGCTGGCCCGGTCGCCGGACTCGGCGGCTTCGCGACGCCGCAGATCCAGCTGCAGCCTGCGCAGGCGCCGGTCTCGCACGCTCGGCTCGGGGGCGATCCACCGGCGATCCCGGCGCTGCTTGCGCCGGGCGGCGGCCTGGTCACGGAACCGCCAGGCCACCGGTACGCGCACGATCCGCACCGGCCCTAAGGCGGACTCCTCGCGCACCCCCGAGCTGCTATAGCCCAGGATCCTCACCTCGACCCCGCCGTCGGCGAGCGCGAGCGCCGTCTTGAGTACGCGGGTGTCGTGGCGGATGTCGTTGCCCACCATCATCAGGACTCGTCGCGTCGTCACGCCCGTACTGTATCCAGCCGCACTGACCTTGCGCCGGGCAGCGGCAGAACCACGTCTAAAATCGTATATACATACCGCTCCAGGGAGGCACGGGGCGACCCGCCAGGGATGCGCTCACCGGCTCCGCCAGTGACGTCTCCTACGCTCGGTTAGCGTGACAGGCAGGAAGATCCGAGCTTGGGTAGACGGTCTGGCGGGTGTCGCCGCCACCGCCGTCGTCCTCGTGACCGTGGCCGGCGGGCTCATCAGCGAGCCCGTGGCCCGGGCCCGGCTGACCGGCCCGTTCTACGGGACTGTCCTCACGCTCGGGGTGCTTTCGCTGATCACCACGGGACGATCCCGGTGGCGGCCGGTGGCCGTCCTGCTGCCGGTGTTCTGGATCGCGTTCGCCGCCTGGGCACCCTCGGCCCTGGACCGGGCCCCCAACCCCATCGAAGCACGATTCGAGCTGACCCGGATGTGGCCCTGCGCCGCGCTGAGCCTGGCCGCGCTCGGGCTATCCCGGGGCGGATTCGCCGGGCTGACCGGGTTGCGGGCGGGCTGGTTCGCCGGGCTGGCCGGCTCGGTTGCCCTGGCCGTCTACGAATTCACCACCAGCCAGCACCTGTTCATCAGCGCCCGGAACCCGTGGCGGTTCGGGGACGGCCTGGTCGCCGTGGGCACGTACATCAACCCCAACAACTTCGCGGCCGCGCTGGTGGCGATGATCACCGGCTCGCTCGCCCTGGCGGCCACGCTGCGTTCCCGCTGGCTACTCGCCCCGGCCTGGATCGTCATCACGGCCGGATGCGTCACCGTCGCGCTCACCCAGAGCCGCTCGGGCGTCATCGCGCTGGCGCTCGTGCTCGCCCTGGAGGTGCGCCGCCGCAGCGGGGAGCGCCTGGCCGCAGGCCCGGCCCGGCTGCGCGACCGGCTACGGGCCCTGCCCGACGTCGCCCGGGGAGTGCTGTGGGGCCTGGCTGCGGCAGCCGCGGTACTCCTCATCGTGTCCTTCACCCTGCCCTCACTGGCCCAGCGCAATCCGCTGGCCCCCGCGATCGCCGCGCAGTTCAACGACGAGACCGCCCGCTCGGACAGCCTGCGCATGGACCTGCTCGCGGCCGCGTGGCGCTACCTGGCCGGCTCGGGCTGGCTCGGCTCCGGGGCCGGCTCCTTCGAGCCGCTGCTGCGGTCCGACCCCAGCCCGGGCACGAGCAAGCTCACCAACCTGCACAACACGTTCATGGAACTGACCTCGCAATACGGGGTCCACATCGGGGCGCTGTTCGCCCTCATCCTCGCCGGGGTGATCGCAGCGATCCTGCACCCCCGCACCGGCCTCGGCCACGCCACCCGGACAGCCCGGTACGAGGCGTGCGGGCAGCTGATCGCCCTGACCGCGATGGGCATCTCGGCGAGCTCGGCGCTGCATGTGCCGTCCTGGTGGGTCATGGTGGCCGCGGCCTGCGCGTGCGCGTGGCAGGTATCAGCGGCCGGGGCCAGCGCACGCCGGGCCGCCCGTCAGGCGGCCCGGCAGCCGGACGATCCGGCCGTAGCCGGGCAGCCCGGGGTATCCGGGCCGGGCAGTTCAGCCGAGCAGCCAGCCGGACAGGGCTGAGGCGGCCAGCCGCCCGTCGTGCACCGCCCGCACGAAAGCCGCGCCCTGAGCACCGATCTCGCGCAGCCGCTCCCGGTTGGCGGCGAGCTCTTCCAGGCGCTCGGCGATCGTGTCCGGATCGCATTCCACGATGGGCAGGTCCAGGCCGGTCACCTTGCGCACCCGCATCCGGACCGCGTCAGTGACGTGGCCGACGACGACCCGCCCTGCGGCCATCGCCTCGCACGCGGCCACCCCGTAGCTGCCCAGCGCGAACTGGTCGAGCACGATATCGGCCTGGGCGTAGAGGGCGGCCATCTCCGAGGGCGGCACCCCGGTGCGGCGCCGATAGTCCACCACCCCGGCCGCGGACAGGCCCACCACGGCCGAATCGATCAGCTCGGTGCCCTTGAGCCGCGAATGACTCGGCACATGCACCACGACTGGCACCTCACCAGACTCGCCCGCGACCGGGGTGCCGGGCAGCTGCCACCGGTCCGGGTCGACCACGACCGGGCACCAGGTCGCGTCCGGCACGTAATCCAGCAGGTCCGGGGTCGACACGAACGTCGGGCCGTCAAACTCCGCCATCACGTCGGCGTTGCGCTGAGCACGGGACTCCAGCACGTCAACCGAGGGGATGGCGTCCCAGGCCGCGGTAAACGGGGACCACCTGGTAGTCGCCCGGTGCACGCTGGGGACGCGCACATCGGTACCGTGCGCGATGAGCGCCACCGACAACCCCGCCCGGGTCAGCGCGGGCGCCTCGTCGCACGCCCGCACCCCGTGCAGGTACCCGGTGACCGGGCGCATCGCCTCAATGAGCACATGGGTGTAGAACTCGCTCAGGAAACGCTCCTGGCGCCCGCACCATGCCGAATCCGAGTAGCACTCCGACTCGACCTCGTAGTCGGTCTCGAACCGGAAGGTGGGCTGGCGGGAAGCCATCGACCGGGCACTCACCCCGGGCAGGAAACGCTCGGCCGAGCGGGCCCACGCAGTGCCCTGGCCAGCGAAATTAGCCGGGCCGACGAACAGCCGCACCGGGGCCTCCATGGCGGGCATCGGCTTCATGCCCAGTCCGGTAACCGGCCCGGCCAGCGCGGAATCCCCGGACTCTGCCGTGCCGCCGGTGAACCCGGCGAGCACCCGGGCCGACATCCGGCCGTCGTGCACCCGGGCCACGAAGCCGGGCCCGTCCGCGGCGACGGCACGGGCCGCGTCCCGGTCGGTGACCAGCCCGATGATGACCTCGCGCAGGGTCTCGACGGTGGCCTCCACGATCGGCACGTCCACCCCGGCGGCCTCGCGCACGTGACGGCGCACGTCATCGCCGAGGAACGCCACTACGACCCGCCCGGCCGCCAGCGCCTCGATGCTGGCCACCCCGTACAGGCCCATGACGAGCTGGTCGATGACGATATCTGCCTGGGTGTACTCCCTGCGGATGTCCTCGCGGGTGACGTCGGTGAGCCGTTGGTAGGTGACCAGGCCTTCGGCGGCCAGGGCACCCATGATCTCGTCGATGTACTCGCTTCCCTTGAGCCGCCCGTTGCTGGGGATGTGCACCACCCGCGGCACCGGGCGCACGAGCAGCGGCCAGTCGCTAGCCCATTCGCTGGCCTTCACCACGGCCGGGCACCAGGTGGCCCTGGGCGCGTACTCCAGCAGGTCGGGGGTGGAGACGTAGACGGGACCGTCGAACTGCTCGATGATACGGGCGTTGCGGACCGCCCGGGCCTGGAGCACCCGGGTGGTCTTGTCGTCCGGGTCGTCGAACGGGCTGTGCGGGAACAGCTCCGCGTGCCTGCTGGGGATGCGCAGGTCAGAACCGTGCGAGATGAGCGCGACCTCGATGCCCGCGGCGCGCAGCCGGTCGATCTCGACTTCGCACGTGGTGCCGTAGCGGGTGCCGAACAGCGGCCGTTCGGCCTCGATGAGCGCGTGGGTGTAGTTACCCAGCACGTACTGCTCCTGGTCCTTCTGCCAGCCGCTGTCGCGGTAGGCGTCGGAGTGCACCTCCTGGTCGACGGGGAACCGGATGACGCCCCGGACGGCCATCGAACGAGCCCCGGCCCCGCCGATGTACTGGTTGATGCACTCCGCCCAGGCCCTTCCCTGCCCGGCGAAGTTCGCCGGGGCCACCCACACCCGGACCGGCTCCCCGGGCGGGTCGGGCCGGACCGAGGCAGCCGCCAGCAGCGCCTCGTCGACTTTCCGGGAAGAGCCCTGCCCGGTGGAGGAATCGATCACCCGCACGACCGGGGTGGGCAGGCGCCGCCGCAGGGCGCGCAGCTGCTCCTTGGTCTCCTCGGGCAGGGCCGCGCGCAGCCGCGAGGAAGGACCGAGCGCCCGTCGCAGCGTCGTTCGCACCAGCTGGGCGGCGAGCGCTCGCGGGCGCCGAGGTTCGCTTGAGGACATGAGCGGCCTTCCCTGACGACGATCTCGGATTGGCACCCCGGTTACGCCCATGATGCCTGCCATGGGCGCGGGACACGCGGACGCGCCCGGGACGGGGCAGCCTAACCTCATCATGTGATCAGCTCCGCCACCGGGAACGCCGCCGCGCCGGTACTGACCGGTTTCGTCACCGGAGCCTCGCTCATCATCGCGATCGGGGCGCAGAACGCGTATGTGCTTCGCCAGGGCCTGCGCCGGGAGCACACCGGGCTGGTGATCACGATCTGCGCGCTCAGCGACGCGGTGCTCATCGCCTCCGGGATCACCGGCATCGGATTCATCGCAGGCCTGCACCCGGCCGCCCTGGACGTGCTGCGCTACGCCGGCGCAGCCTACCTGGCCTGGTTCGGCGTGCGCAGCCTGGCCGCTGCCCGCCGCCCCGCCGGCCTGGCCACGACCGGACCGGCCCCCGCCTCCTCGGTGGCGCTGACCACGCTGGCGCTCACCTGGCTGAACCCGCACGTGTACCTTGACACCGTGCTCATGCTCGGCAGCATCGCCAATCAGCACGGACTCGCTGGCCGGTGGCTATTCGGCGCCGGAGCGGCAGCAGCCAGCGTGACGTGGTTCACCGGGCTCGGGCTCGGCGCGCGG
>CAMCQD010000015.1 GCA_945876925.1 uncultured Dermatophilus sp. | reverse complement strand
GCCAGGCCGGCGAAGAAACCGGTCTGGTGGCTGGTCACCAGGTATGACCGGGCCGGGGCGGACTGGCTCATCGTTTCCCGTAGCGTGCTCAGGCCATCGGCGTCCAGCCCGTTGGTCGGCTCGTCCAGGAGCAGGGTCGTCGCGCCGCTGCCCAGCGCCGCAGCGAGCGCGAGGCGTTTGCGCTGCCCGTACGAATACGAGCTGACGCGCGCTTTCAGCAGGTGATCGTCTACGAAAGGCGAGGGTTTTCCCGCAGCGCCGGGGGATAGCAGGAGCAGATTCTGCCTTCCGGTCAGGCGCGGATAGAACGGCACATCGTCGAATACCGGATAGGCCCGGCGTTCTGCGGGGCGGAACGGCTCGCCATCCCAGGTGATCTCGCCCTGAATGGGCTCGAGTCCGAGCAGGCACCGCACGAGCGTCGTCTTTCCCGAGCCGTTGGGGCCGAGGATGAGGGTCACTCCCGGACCGCCCAGCGTCAGGCTCACATCCTCGAAGACGACAGTGCGACCGTAACGCTGGGTCACATGCGATAGGGCGATCACGAGACTCCTTCCGGGTGGGTGCGGGACGCCTGAGCGTCCCGCACCCGGGTGAGGTTGCGCGGTTAGTCGTCAGCCGGCCCAGGCGCGCCACCGGCCGTTAGCGTGAATTTCGAGCCGGTGCACGAAGTCGGCTGTGTAGACCGTGACGTGACCCCACGGGGAGGGCACGCCGGCCCCGATCCGGTTGCGTGCGCGGAAACGCTGCTGCTTTGACGTTCCGTAGTACTTCGAGATGCCCAGGTTGCGGGCAATGTTGGGGAAGATGGCCCCGGCCTGCTGATAGGGGTTGCTCTTGATGATGCGGCGCCCGTTGTAGCTGAAATCGACGCTGTCCCGGGTCCACATGAGGGCGCTGCCCCGGTAGTAGGTGGCGCGGGCATGGCGTACTGCCAGTGGCCTCGCCGGGGCTTTCGCGGCGGCCTGGTTGCCGTCGGCGCTCTCGGCCGCGCCTTCGGCTGGCTCCTCGGTCACGACAGCCGGTGCGGACTCCTCGCCGCCTTTGGTGAACGAGCTGACGGCGGCCCGCTGCTCGTCCGACAGCCCCTCGACGGACTGGAGGTTCTCGACGGGCTTCTCGGTCACGGGTTTCTCGTCGGCGAAGGCGGCTGCCGTCGGTACGAGCAGGACCGCAGTCAGCGCCGTGACGAGGGTCTTACGCATGGTAAACTCCTTCTCCTACTGGTGACGTGCAGATGTGTGAATGTCAATCCCGCCGGACGGCCGTTCGCTGTGATCGTCTGACGGGACACCGGAACCAGTGGCCCCGGGCCGGTAATGCACGAGTCTCGTGCCGCCGGCCCGCTGCCATGTCCGTTACCGGGGTGAACCGATGGCCATGAAGCCTTGCACTTGCGCCTGCCCGATGGCCAGCACATAGTGTGTCCTGTTGCGGACAGGACGAAAGCGGACGCATACGATTCCGCGGGGGGCGCCCAGGCCGCTACCCGCCGAGCGAGGAGAACGAGGGACGATCATGGCCGATCCCGCCCGGGCCCGGAAGGTCGCCGACCGGATCAAGGTGCTGACCGCGCAGGCGCTGGAGCACCGCGTGAAAGACGAACGCCTCGGCTTCGTCACCATCACCGATGTGCGGGTGACCGGCGATCTGCAGCACGCCACCATCTTCTACACGGTGTTCGGCGACGACGATGAGCGGGCCGGCAACGCCGCCGCGCTGGCCGCTAACACCGGCCGCATCCGCTCATTCATCGGCAAGGGGCTCGGCATCCGGCTGACCCCCTCGATCGAGTTCGTGCCGGATGCGCTGCCCGAGGGCGCGGCGCACATGGAGCGGCTGCTCGCCGAGACCCGGGCCCGTGACGCTGAGCTAGCCCAGGCCTCCGCCGGGGCGGAGTATGCCGGTGAGGCCGACCCGTACCGCCACGACGACGCCGGCGAGGAGCCCGCAGACGGGGACACCGGTGGCGGGGGCTCCGGAGACGCTGGCGGCGGGGACACCGGCGGCTCCGCTGCGGCCACCTGAGCCCGTCATGGCGCGGGCCATCGACGCGACCGTCGGTGACGGGCTCCTCCTCGTCGACAAGCCGGCCGGCTGGTCCAGCCACCAGGTGGTCGGCGCGTGCCGCCGGCTGGCGGGCACCCGCAAGGCGGGCCACGCCGGCACCCTGGACCCGATGGCGACCGGGCTGCTGCTCGTCGGCGTCAACAAGGCGACCCGGCTGCTCACCTTCTTCGTCGGGTGCGACAAGACCTACCAGGCGACGATCAGGCTCGGCGCGCAGACCTTCACCGACGACGCCGAGGGCGAGATCGTCTCGGCCGCCGACCCGGCCGAGGTCGGCCGCCTGGCCGCCGACCCGGCCCGGGTGGATGCCGCGATCGCCGGGCTGCGCGGGGACATCGAGCAGGTGCCCAGCGCGGTGAGCGCCATCAGGGTCGGCGGTAAGCGGGCCTACGCCCGGGCGCGCGCCGGAGAGGACGTCGAGCTGGCGGCCCGCCCGGTGCACGTCGCGCGGTTCGACGTGCGGGCCCGCCGCGCGGGGGACGGGGTGCTGGATCTGGACGTCGAGGCCGACGTCAGCTCGGGCACGTATGTGCGCGCGCTGGCCCGCGATCTCGGCCGCGCGCTGGGCGTCGGCGGGCACCTCATTGCGCTGCGCCGCACCCGCATCGGCGATTTCGGCGTGGCCGCCGCCAGCACGATGGAGCAGCTGGAGGCCGCTCGCTCACGCGGGACGCCGCGCGAGCGGGGAATACCCGGGGTCACCGAGGGCACCAGCGGGCTGCCGCTGGTGCCGATGGCTCAGGCGGCCAGGGCGGTGATGCCGGTGCGGCAACTGGACGCCGGTTCGGCGGCGCTGGCGGCCAGCGGGGTCCGCATTCCCAGCGAGCAGCCCGGCCGGCCCGGGCCGGTGGCGGCGGTCGGGCCGGACGGGAAGCTCATCGCCGTGCTGGACGAATCCGGCCCGGCCGTCCGCCTGGAGGCCGTGCTCGCCTAGCCGCTCCCGGGAGGACGCCGGCCGGGCCGGCCGCCTGGTGGCCGTGCGCGCCGAGCCGCCCACCCGCCCGCTAGCTGACGGCTGAGCGGTGGCCGCTCCCGGGAGGACGCGGGCGAGGCCGGGCAGGGCCGTGACGGCGAGTTCGACCTCGCTATTGTTCTGGTCACCGGTTAGCGAGGGGAAAGGCTGGCTGTAGAGCTGCTTCCCGCTGGGCACCGCATAGGTGGAAATGACGGGCTCAACGCCGTCGTCGCCGGACCCGTCCACGACGGTCACCGTGTCGCCGTCGAGGCGGAATGCCTTAGCGGCCGAGGTGGGGTGGTGGAAGGGGATGGTGAAGAGCACCCGGGCGCGCCCCGTCCGGGAATCGATCCGCCAGTACCGGCCATCGAGCATGAGAATGTCAAAGTGACCGTCACCAGCATACATGTCGTAGTACAGGGCGCCCTGACCGTACTTCTCATCGTCGAAGCCGGTGATGGGCACGTCCGTGATCTTTCCGGTGCGCGCGTCCCATGATCGCAGGCGACTCCCTGGCGTGGTGATCCCCCGCGCGCGTTGCTCCGGGGTGATCGTGTCTGTTCCGGTGGATATCGGGAACTGGATCGTCTCTTTATGGCAGGGAACCGGGACGGCCAGCAGGGGTTCGTCAAGGGTGCCCTTGTGCGCCCCAAGCTTGACAAGCGTCGCTTGCGGGTTGAAATCGATGCGGACCTGCTCTTGCGTCTCTCCCGGAGGATTAAAGCCCAGGTCGTAGGAAGTCGCGTAGATTCCGGACTCGCACCGGGCCAGCGATGCGAGCGTGGTTTTAAGGACGGTCTGCTGCGGCTCGCTCTCGCCCGTTCGGAGCGCGGAGACCGTGAAAGCGTAGGAGTCTTCCTCGCCGGGGCCATTGAAGAACGCGACGTACTCATAGCCGGGCGGCCCGGTAAAAGTGCCGGCTAGGACCTGTTTCTCGGGGATGCCCTGCCGGTGAAGCCGGGTAAGCTTGCCGTCGTAGATGTAGTCTGCTTTCCTGTCCTGAAAGTAGATCCGGCCCGGGCCCAGCGCGATATCCGGATGCTCGATGCCGGCGGTGTTGAAACGCCTGGTGGCACCATCAGGCCAGACGACCGTGAGGTGCCCGTGCTCTTGTTCGAGGACGTGCCGGGCTGCGCGGGTGCTTGAGTAGACGGCGTACACGGCCTGCTCGAGCGGGGCCGGGGGGCTATCTGAGCCGCCGCCAGCTGGCAGGGAACATGCGGCCAGTAATGCCAGGCAGCTGGCCGCAGCTGCCTGGACCGCTGCGGTGCTCTTTTCCATGAGGCCTCCTCAGACCATCCGGTCAGGCCCCCCTTGAATGATTTCATCTGCATGAGGCGCCCCATGCGAAGGGCGCCTCATGCAGATGATACTCCTCACCTGACCAGATGTCCCGTTAGGCTAGTTGATCGTCTGGTACCAGCGGGTGTGCGGGCTGTTCCGGATGTCCATCGGCATGACCGTGTGGCCGCCGTCAGAGTCCAGGTCCGGTCCGCCTGACTCGATGTAGGCCGCCCATACCAGCTGAGAGCAGTTGTACGGAGCGCGGCTCGTCTTGTTGGCCACGAACAGGAAGCGGTACTTCTGCCTGCGCTTGTTGTAGGCCCACTCTCCAGCCGCATTGCGGATTTTCTGGCTAGTCAGCACGTACTTTTTCTGAGTGCCGCGTGCGGTCCGGTTCCGTGTTGCGATATTAGCGGTGACTCCTCCCCCAAGTGCCTCCACGGTTGTGGTTGTCGTCCGGTAGATCCCGGTGTGGCCGTGCTGGACTCCTGCGGTCGTCGCTGGCGCCCACCAGATGTCCCCGGCGTGCCGCGCCTGTCCGACGACTGGATCGCGATTTTCCTTCCGTGATGACGACCTCGGGGTGAGTGTCGTTTTCTCGATGTTCTCGATGGCTTCCCTGGATGCCGCAATCTCGTCGCGGCATTCCTTGAGCTGCTCGTCGATGATGGCATCCTGGCTTTGCCCGGAACTGGCGGCGACTTCCTTGATCGCGGTCTCCAGTTCCGAGCGGGTTGCCCCTGTGCTACAGGTCAGGAGTTCGTTGATCCTTGGATCTCCTTCTTGGGCAGATGCGCTGATTCCGCTGAAAAGAACCAGGCAGGCGCAGGTTGCGCTCAGATACGTCGCGATACGCATATCGATCCCCCTTTGGCTGGGCGTATGACGGCTTCCCCAGAATGCGGGAGGAGGATTGGCTGAGGCTGTGCCTGTGGTGCGGATGTTGTATGCATCCGAGCGTGCCGTGCTCTGGTGGCGGGGCTCTCATTACTGGTGCGTGAGATAACGCCGCTCATCGCGTGATCTTTTCCTCGGTGCTAACCATCCTGCGGAAGTAAGCATGTCCCAGGAAGATGACGACGAAACAGGCTGGTAATCATGCGGATAGAACGTGCGCGTGAAACACGATCACATCTGGCCGTCTCCGGCAACCCGGGCGCTGGGCCCGCGTCAACCGCCGTGGACGCGTGTCCGGCTCCCGGGGGGAGAGTGGCTGGGGCGGCTGGGTCGCCGGGGGTCACCGGGGGGGATTGCCCCCGGTGACCCCGGCGAAGGTGCGGTTAGCCTGCCAGCCCCAGCGCCCGCTCCAGGGTCGAGATCACCTTGGGGCGCAGGTCAGCCGCGGCGATCACCTCATCGACCGAGCCGACCTCGACGGCCCGGTGAATGGAATGCACCGCGTCGAACTCGGCGGCCACCTCACCGAGCTTCTCGCTGCGCACCTCGCGGCGCACCTCGGCCAGTTCGCTGACCAGCGCGGGACGCTGGGCGTCCGTGGCCCGGGCCAGCGCGCCCTCCAGCTCGCCCACCCGCGGATCGGACAGGGTGCGCTTATCCACCTCGCGGCTGAACACCACGGCCGCGGCCGGGGCGCCGCCGATCACCGAGGCGAACGACCCCTCCAGGGCCAGCACCGTCATCTGCGGGTTGAGCGCCTTGGAGAACACGACGAATGCGCCGCCGTGATACCGCGAGATGACGCAGAACACGATCGGGCCCCGGACATTGACGATCGCCCGGCCGATCTCCGCCCCGTACTCCAGCTGCAGGTTCCGCATCGACTCCGGGGAGCCGTCGAACCCGGACAGATTCGCCAGCACGACCACCGGCCGGTTGCCGCTGGCCGCGTTGATCGCCCGCGCGGTCTTCTTCGACGAGCGGGGGAACAGCGTCCCCGCGGTGTACGAATCGGGGCCATCCGCCGGCCAGAACCCGGTGCGCTCCACCGGCTTGGACTCGATGCCGATGAGGCACACCGGGATCCCGCCGATGTGCGCGTCGTACACCACGGACGTCCCGGCATCCGCGGCCCCCGCCCAGCGCTCCAGCGTGCGATGATCGGCGTCGGCCAGTGCGGCCATCACCGTGCGGATGTCGAACGCCTTCTTACGGTCGGGGTTGCTCGCGGCCGAGAAGATGTCGCCCACCGTCGCGAACCCGGACAGCGCCGGGTCATGGGGGTAGGCGGTGATGTCCCGGTCGAACGGGTCGCTGGTGGGCGCGCGCCGCGGCCCCGCCTCCCCGGGGACGACGTAGCTGTGCTCGTAATGCGCCCGCAGGATGCGCACCGCGTGGGCCAGATCGGGCGCCCAGTACTGCGCCTGCCCGTTGGGGCCCATCACCCGGTCGTAGCCGCCGATGCCGAAGTTGTCCTCGGCGCTGACCCCGCCGGAGAAGTCCAGCGACTGCTTGCCGGTGAGCACCATGGCGCTGTCCGGGGTCATCACGAGGATGCCGCGGGTGTGCATGAGCATGGTCGCCTCGGCGTTCCAGTACGGCTGGGCGCCGACGTTGATCCCCGCGACGACGATGTTGATCTCCCCGCCGGCCTGGGTGAAGCCGACGATCCGGCGCAGCGCCCGCGCCACCGCGTCCATGTTCTCGGTGCCCGAGGTCATCGAGATGCGCGCCCCGGAGGACAGGGCGAACCACTCGACCGGCACGCCCATCTGCTCGGCCAGGTCGAGGGCGGCGATCACCCGGGAGCATTCGGCCTCGCCCAGGGAACCCAGCGCGCGCAGCGGGTCGCCGCACAGCAGCACCCGGGTGACCCCCTCGGGGTAGCGCCGCGACGGGGTGGAGACCACCGCGGTGATCATGCCGCACGTGTTCTGCCCGGCGGGGCGGTCCACCGGCACGAGCACGCCATTGCCGTCCAGGTCGTATTCGGTGGCGCGCCCGCGCGGCCCGGCGATGAGGCGGGTCAGCTCATAGGGGTACACCAGCCCGCGGCGGCGCGCCGTGACCACCTTGCGGGTGTAGTCGTCCAGCGGCCTGAGCGGCTCGGCGGGCGGGTCGCCGAGCGTGGCGACGACGCCGGCGCCCTGCTGATACGTGAACCGGCCCGCGATCGCCACGGTCCCCAGCGGGAAGGCGACCTGGCCGGAGACGATGACCTCCTCCAGGCCGGCGTTGAACGTCAGCGGTGCCAGCCCGTCCTTGAGGGCGGTGAGCTGGCTGACGTCGGCTTCGATGTCGGGCCAGATGTGCACCCACACGTAGTTGAGGTCGAGGCTGGCCCCCGGGCGTTCGGCCCGGGCTCGGCGGATGGCGTCCAGGCAGTTGGCCATCGCCCGTTCGACGTGCGGCAGCCCGGCGACCCGGCCCTCGTCGTCGTAGACGATGCTGAGCCGGTGCACGAGGGCCAGCGCGACCAGGCGCTGATCGGCGGGGTTGCCCGGGGCGACGCAGTGGTACAGCAGCACATCCGGTGCCGAGGGCAGCCTGGTGACGTCGAATTCGCGCAGCCGCCACAGGTCCAGCCGCCGCCCGACCATCGGGTGCACGCCGCGGACCAGGCAGTCCTCGGCCAGGGTGCCCTCCGGCCCGGGCCGGAAGGTGAAGCAGGCGGCGGCCTGCCCTTCGCCGGTGACCGCGGCCACCGAGATCCGCCTGGCCAGCGGCGCCAGCGGAGCCAGCCGGGCGGCCAGCTCGGCGGAGGCCTCCTCGGCTGAGGCGGGCATGCCCGGCCAGTGCAGGTACACGTCGGCGGCGGCCTGCCCGGGGCTGGCGCCGGCGGCCAGCCGGGCGGCCAGCGCCCCGGTGAGCGGGCCAGCGGGCGTGAGGTCATCGAACCGGCCCATGGTGGCGACGACGTACCGGCCGGTGCCGTCCTGGACGTACCAGGCCTGCGCGAACGCGTGCCCGGCCTCGGCGGACAGGAGCAGGTCATGCAGGCCGAACGGGCCGTAGTGACGCCGGGTGAGGACTTCGAGCAGCGGATCGGCGGCGCGCCCCCGCTCGCCGGCCAGCCGCCCGGGCACGAAGCGCACCAGCTGCTCGGGGATGGCCGCGAGCCGCCCGGTCCGCTCATCGCGTTCCGGGCCGGGTGGCAGGACGGCCAGGGCGGCCAGCTCCTCGGCGACCCCCGCGAGGTCCTGCTCCCGCTCGGCGGCGACGATCGGCTGGTCGAACCAGTGGAAGCGCACCGAGCGGGCCAGGTCGCCGATGACCGGGTGGCGTAGCTGGGTGGCGGCGATGAGCCGGTCGAGTACCTCGCGGCCGGGTTCGTAGGGGACCGGGTCGGCGAGCCACTGCTGCAAGATGCCGGTGACGAGGCGGATGTCCGGGCCGGAACGCTGCTGGGCCAGGAACAGCCGGAAGACGGCCTGCTCGAGCTCGCGGGTGCGGGTCAGCTCCGCGACCCCGTAGTGCCGCAGCACCCGGGTGAGCTTGGCGCGGAACGACTCGGGCAGCGAGCCCCGGTCGGGGTCGAAACTGCGCAGATACGTGTGGAAATGCTCCCGGGGGCTGTGCACGCTGCTGGTCAGCTCGGCGTCCTCGCCGCTGCTGGGGCGGTTGCGGGTCAGCTCGGTGATATCGGTGAACAGCTCGAGCACGGCGGCCTCACCGGCCGGGGCGTCGTCCCCGCAGGCGAGTGCCTCCGCGCGCCCGGCCAGGTAGGCGCCGGTGACCGCGCGGCCGTCGTCGGCCGGGTCGACGTCGTAGCCGAGCACCATCGCGGACAGGCCGGCGCGCTGGGCCCGGGCCCGGGCGAGCGGCCCCGCGGGCACGGACTGCGAGGGCAGTTCCAGGTCGGTGCCATCGCCGGTGGTTTCCCGGGGCACGCCGTCGCCGAGCGGTTCCAGGCGCACCAGGGCGGCACCGGTCTCCACCCGGCTGCCCACCGAGACCAGCAGCTCCCGCACCCGGGCCGGGAACGGGGCCGGCACCACGGTCTCCATCTTCATCGACTCCAGCACGAGCACCGGCTCGCCCGCGGCGACCTCGGCGCCCGCCGGGGCGGGCACGGCCACGACCAGCGCGGGCGCCGGGGAGCGCAGCACGCCGCCGGAGTCGCGGCTGACCCGGTGGGTGACCCCGTCGACCTCGACGAGCTGCACCGGGCCGTGCGCGGCCGTGACCAGCCGGTAGGTGCGCCCGCCGGCGCTGATCCGGGAGGTGTAGGCGTCGATCCGGTCGATCCGGGCGTCCACGGTGCCCCCGTCCCCGCCGCCGCAGATGGTGACCCGGAACCGGTCCGGCCCGGTGCGCAGCACGGTGACCTCGTAGGTGGCCCCGCGCAGGGCCAGCTCCACCGGCCGCCCCATCTCGTGCTGCACCTGCGGGCGGCCGCCGTGGGCGGTGGTGATGAGCCGCTGCCGCTCGATCTCCTCCTGGGCCTCATAGGCCTCGATCCCGGCCGCGACCAGCGCGATGCCGGAGTGCCGGCGGGTGCTCAGCCGGCCCTGCGCGCGGGCCCGGTCGATCCAGCCGGTGTCGGCCTCGCCCGAGATGACCTCGGTGGCGTCGAGCAGGTCCAGGACGAAGCTCTTGTTGGTGGTGCCCCCGTCGATGACCACGGTGGTCTCGTGCAAGGCGCGGCGCAGGCGGGCCAGGGCCTCCTCGCGGGTGCTGCCGCTGGCGATGATCTTGGCGATCATCGAGTCGAAATCGGCGGGGATCTCATCGCCGGTGCCCACGCCGGTGTCGACCCGGATCCCCGGGCCCGAGGGGAGGGTGAGCAGCGCGATCCGGCCGGGCGCGGGCGCGAAATCGCGGTCGGCGTCCTCGGCGTTGAGCCGGGCCTCGACGGCGTGCCCGGTCTCGGCGGGGCGCTCGCCCGCCAGCGTGCCGCCGGCCGCGACGTGCAGCTGCAGCCGGACCAGGTCCGTGCCGGTGGTGACCTCGGTGATCGGATGCTCCACCTGCAGGCGGGTGTTCACCTCCAGGAAGGAGAACGTGCCAGCGCGCGGGTCGAACAGGAACTCCACCGTGCCCGCCCCGCAGTAGCCGACCGCGAGGGCGAGCCGCTCGGCGCTGTCCTTGAGGATGCGGGCCTGCTCGCTGGTCATCACGGGGGAGCGGGACTCCTCGATGACCTTCTGGTTGCGCCGCTGCACTGAGCAGTCGCGCACGCCGATCGCCCACGCGGTGCCGGCCCCGTCGGCGATGATCTGCACCTCGACGTGCCGGGCCCCGGTGATGAGCTTCTCCAGGAAGACCACCCCGGAGCCGAAGGCCCGCTCGGCCTCATCGCGGGTGCGCTGGTAGGCGCCGGCGAGCTCGGCGTCGCTGGTGACCTTGCGGATGCCGCGCCCGCCGCCGCCGGCGGTGGCCTTGAGCATGAGCGGGTACCCGATCCGCCTGGCTGCCGCGGTGGCTTCCTCCAGGGTGGCGACCCCGCCGCCGCTCCACGGCGCGACCGGGACCCCGGCCTCCTCGGCGATGAGCTTGGAGCCGATCTTGTCGCCCAGGGTGCGCATCGCCTGGGCGCTGGGGCCGATGAAGGTGACGCCGGCGCGCTCGCACAGCTCGGCGAAGGCGGGATCCTCGGCAACGAATCCCCAGCCGGCCCAGGCGGCGTCGGCCCCGGTTTCGAGCAGCGCCCGTTCCAGGACGGCATAGTCCAGGTAGGGGCGGCCCGCGGCCGGGCCGAGGTCGTAGGCCAGGTCGGCCTCGCGGACGAACATGGCCCGGCGCTCGCCGGTGGTGTGCAGCGCCACGGTCTCGATGCGCGGCTGGCCTGGGCCCGCGGCGGCGTTGAGGTCGCGGACGGCGTGGATGAGCCGCATGGCGGCCTCACCGCGGTTGACGATGGCGATGCGTGAGAACACGTGGGCCTCCTGAGGGCGTGAGGGCATCAGGGGGCAGCTTGCCACTTTCGGGCACGGCCCGGGGGCGCGAAGGCTGCTGCTGCGCGAAGGTGCGCGGTGACTTCCGGGTAGCCGTCCCCGGCTGCGGCGCGGGATGCGCCGCGTAGGGTAGGGCCATGTACGTTCCGGCCCATTTCTCGATGAGCGACGCCGATGCTCTCAAGCTCCTGGCCGGGGCTGACACCGGCGACCTGGTCGTCGTGGAGGACGGGGTGCCGGCCGCGACGTTCCTGCCGTTCGTCTTCGACCCGGGCGCCGGTGAGCTGGGGACGCTGTACACCCACGTGGTCCGCACGAACACCGCCTGGCGGGCGCGCGGGGAGGCGCTGGTCATCGTGCACGGCCCGGACCATTACGTGTCGCCGGGGGTGCTGCCGAGCAAGGCCGAGTCCGGTAAGACGGTGCCGACCTGGGATTACGTCACGGTGCACGCTTACGGCCCGGTGATCGCCCGCGAGGACCCGGCGTGGCTGCGGGACATGGTGGACCGGCTCACCGCCCGGCACGAGGCCGGCCGGGAGCACCCGTGGGACTCCTCGCAGGCACCCGGCGACTACATCCCGCGGATGCTGCGGGCCG
>CAMCQD010000014.1 GCA_945876925.1 uncultured Dermatophilus sp. | reverse complement strand
TGGCCCGGCTGCGCGACCGGGTACGCGCCAACCCCGAATCGGTCCGCCGCATCCAGCACCAGTTCTCGATGAAGAACACGATGGGCTACGGCCTGAACTCGCTGCTCGACTTCGACGAGCCGGCCCAGATCCTGGCCCACTTGCTCATCGGCTCCGAGGGCACCCTGGCGTTCATCCTGTCGGCGACGTTCGACACCGTGCCGGTGTACCCCCACGTGGCCACCGCGCTGCTGGTGTTTGACCGGATCGAGCACGCCACCGATGCCCTGCCTGACCTGATCGCGGCCGGCGCGCGCACCGCCGAACTCATGGACGCCGCTTCGATCCGGGTGGCGCAGAACGGTTCCCGGGTCGTGCCCGCGCTGGTCGGCCTGGAGGTAGCCGATCACACCGCCCTGCTCGTCGAGGCCCAGGAGACCGAGCCCGGACTGCTCGCCGAGCGGGTCGAGGCGCTGTCCGGGGTGGTCGCCGGGGTGTCCGGGCTGACCCCGCTGGCCCGCCCGACCGCTTTTACCTCCGACCCGAAGGAGCGGGCCGATTCCTGGCATGTCCGCAAGGGCCTGTACACCTCGGTCGCGGGTGCCCGCCCGGCTGGCTCCACCGCCCTGCTCGAGGACGTGGTCGTGCCGATGCCTGCCCTGACCGGGACGGTCTCCCGCCTGGGTGAGCTGTGCGCGCGGTACGGCTACGGCGACTCGGTCATCTTCGGCCACGCCAAGGACGCCAACTTGCACTTCATGATCAACCCCGACCTGCGCGATCCGAGCCAGATCGAGACCTACGCCCAGTTCACCGAGGACCTGGTCGATCTCATCCTCGATGCCGACGGTTCGCTCAAGGCCGAGCACGGTACCGGCCGGATCATGGCCCCGTACGTCGAGCGGCAGTACGGCTCCGAGCTGTACCAGGTGATGCGTGAGATCAAGCGGCTCTGCGACCCGGAGAACACGCTCAATCCGGGCGTGGTCATCGGGGACGACCCGGACGCGCACCGCCGGAACCTCAAGGTGTCCGACCCGGTCGACCCGGCCTTCGATCGCTGCGTCGAGTGCGGTTACTGCGAGCCGGTGTGCCCCTCGCGTGACCTGACCACCACGCCGCGCCAGCGGATTGCCCTCATGCGGGACATGAACGGCTCCCCGGACATCGACCCGGCCCAGGCCGATGAGCTGCGTGCCGGATTCGGCTACGCCGGGATCGACACCTGCGCGGTTGATTCGCTGTGCGTGCTCGCCTGCCCGGTCGCCATCGATACCGGCAAGGTGATGAAGGGCCTGCGCGCCCGGCGGCAGTCCGGCACCGCCCAGAAGGTCGGTAAGCAGCTCGCGAACTCCTGGGGGCCGGTACTGAGCGGGCTGCGCCTGGGCCTGGGCATCGCTGACCGCGTCCCGGACGCGGTGCTCTCGGCGGTCACCGGAACCGGCCGCAAGGCGATCTCGCCTGATCTGCTGCCCTACGTCGGGGACGACCTGCCCGGTCCGGGGTTCACCCGCCGCACCGAAGCCCGCTCCGCACCGGGTGAGGTGGTGCTGTTCGCCTCGTGCATCGGCGAGTTGTTCGAGCCGGCTCCGGCCGGGCCGGACGGGGCGGGCGACCCCGGTAAGGGAGCTGCCCTGGCATTCGTCGCCCTGTGCGACCGGGCCGGTATCCCGGTGCAGCTGCCCAAGGATATCGAGCATCTGTGCTGCGCGACGGTGTGGCGTTCCAAGGGCCTGACCGAGGGCCGCGGCGCGATGGCGGTGCGCACGGCCCGCTCGCTGCTGCGGGCCAGCGACGAGGGCCGCATCCCGATCGCCTGTGACGCCAGTTCGTGCACTCACGGGCTGCACGACATGGAAGCCGACCTCGTCGCGGCCGGCCAGGACGAGCTCGCCGCCCGGTTCGCCCGGCTGACCATCGTGGACGCCAACCGCTTCGTGCTGGAGAAGGTGCTGCCGCGGCTGACCGTGCGACGCGAGCTGGGTTCCGTGGTGGTGCACCCGACCTGCTCGGACCGGCACGCCGGGGACGTGGAGACGCTGGCCGCCCTGGCCCGGGCCTGCGCCCGCGAGGTCACCGTGCCGGTGGATGCCGGGTGCTGTGGTTTCGCCGGGGACCGGGGCATGCTCCACCCGGAGCTGACCGCCTCGGCCACCGGTCCCGAAGCGCGCGAGGTCAAGGCAGGAATGTACGACGCGTACGCCTCCAGTAACCGCACCTGCGAGATCGGGATGAGCCGCGCCACCGGGCGGACGTACCGGCACGTGCTGGAGCTTCTGGAGGAGGCGACTCGCCCCTGACTCGTCCAGTTCACCGGCGGACGGGGCCGGGTCTTCTGGTTCCCGTCCGCTGGCGTGCTGACGGGGCCGCGCGGGTGCGCCGCCGCAGCGCGCCCGCAGGCCGCCTGGCGGCACTATGGTGCCGTTGCCGGAGGCCGCCGGCTGACCCGGAGCCTGGCTGTGGTGCCAGTGCGAGAGCGGCCCCTCTCTTACGTAGGGAAGGAGTGTTCTCGCACCATAAACAGTGAATAAAGGTTAGGCTCAGCTACCTTCCATAAAGAAACGAATAGGTTTCGAAAATAGGGGGGAGGCTGGTTGCCGGCAGCTTCCTATCCGATATCGTGGCCGCGCCGGTATTGCAGGGCATCGTAGGCCAGGCGAATGTGCTCTTCGATGGCGTCCGCGGCTGCCGCCCCGTCGCCGTTGGCGATTGCCCGGAAAATCGACTCGTGCCCGTAGCGGAGGCGCTCGGTGAGTCCCTCCCAGTCGGTGGTGGCATGAAACGAGGCCAGGATCGGGGTGCGCATCGATTCCCGGATGGCGATGGTCATGTCGGCGACGAGCTGGTTCTGGCCGGCCTCCGCGACGAGTACGTGGAAGCGCGTGTCGAACTCGTTGTAGACCTCGCGTTCGGTGCCCGGGTCGTTCATCGCGTCGAGCAGGGTGCGCATCGCGTTCAGGTGCTTGCGGCTGACATGCACCGCCGCCAGGCGGGCGCTCCAGCGTTCCAGCATTACCCGGGCCTCGAGCACGTCGGCCATGGAGAAGTTGCTCAGCGCCACGTGCAATCGCAGCATGCAGGTAAGGGCTTCGCTGGTCAGCCCGGTGATGACGGTGCCGCTGTCCGGGCCCACGCCTACGCTGGAGCGCACCACGCCCTGCGCTTCGAGCGTGCGCAGGGCTTCGCGGACGGCCGCCCGGCTCACCTCCAGCATCGAGGCGAGATCGCGCTCGGAGGGCAGCCGGTCTCCGACGCGGAGCGCGCCGGAGAGGATCTGCTCCTCGACGCGTTCGACCACGAGTTCGTAGGCCCTGGCCTTGCTGACGGGTCGCCATCCTGTGGGCGTGGCGCCTCCTTGCCCGCTCATCTGCTGTTCTCCTCGCAGCTCTCCGCTGAATGGTCTGACCTCATTGTGTCTCCTCACTGTCCGAGCCTCTTGGGTAGTGAGGTACGTCACATACGCTCCCTCTGTCGTGCTGCTTTCGTTCCTGAGTAAATACCTCTACCGTTCAAAGGTAAGACCAATAAGAGGCAGCTGTTGCGGGTGTGTCCTGACCCGCCGCAGGTAGATCAACGGAGTTCACATGCTTCTCGCCGCCACGGCGTTCACGCCGGATCCAAACCCGTTATCGCAGCAGTGGCTGTCGGCGCTTGTTGCCGCGGTACCGATCGTCGTCATGCTCGTCACCCTCGGCGGTCTGCGCTGGAAGGCTCACATCGCCGGGCTCACCTCGTGGGCCGTCTCCCTGCTGATCGCCGTCACCGTCTTCTCCATGCCGGTCGGCATGGCGCTGTCCACTAGCGCGCACGGGTTCGTCTACGGCCTGTTCCCGATCGTGTGGATCCTGCTGTGCGCCATCTGGATGTACCAGGTCACGGTCATCAGCGGCCGGTTCGACGACCTCCGCTCCACCTTCTTCCTGATCAGTGACGACCCGCGGGTGCTCGGCCTGCTGATCGCGTTCTGCTTCGGTGGCCTGCTGGAGGCGCTCGCAGGGTTCGGCGCGCCCGTCGCCATCACCACGGTGATGCTCATCGCGATCGGCTTCTCGAAGCTGCGTGCTGCGGTCACGGCCCTGCTCGCCAACACGGTCCCGGTCGCGTTCGGTGCCGTCGGCCTGCCCGTGCTCACCGCCGCCCAGGTCGCAGACCTGCCGGTGCTTGCCATCGCCCCGATCTCCGGGCGCATCTGCGCGATCCTCGGCCTCCTCGTGCCGTTCCTCCTGCTCGCGGTGATGGACGGCAAGCGCGGCATCGCCCAGTGCTGGCCCTTCGGCCTGGTCGTCGGCGTGATCTTCGGCGCGGTCAAGTGGGTCGTGTCCGGTACCAGCCTGTACAACCTCACCGAGATCTTCGCTGCGGTCGTCACGGTGATCGTCGCGATCGGCGTGCTCAAGGTCTGGCACCCCAAGGGCGGCGCCGAGGCCGTTCCCCGCGTCGGCGCCCCGATGGACGAGAGTCTCGAAGGCCAGGCTCCCGCCCCGCAAGCCGGCGACACCCAGCTCACCGGTGGCCGCATCGCCATGGCTCTCGTGCCCTACCTGCTCGTCATCGTCGTCTTCTCGATCGCGGCGATCCCCGCGGTCAAGGCTGCCCTCGTCTCCACCAATGTCAAGATCCCGTGGCCGCTGCTCGGAGAGCTGATGGCGGTGAGCGGCCAGGTTTCGGGGCATGCCGTCTTCACGTTCTCCTGGCTGTCCAGCCCCGGCACGCTGCTCGCGCTCGTCGCCGTGCTCGTCGGCATCATCTACAAGGTGCCGTTCGCCGAGCTGTTCGCCGAGCTGTGGAAGAACATCGTCAAGCTGCGCTTCACCATGCTCACGATCGGCGCGGTCGTCGCCCTCGCCTACGTCATGGGGGACTCCGGCCAGACCTACGCCCTGGGCCTCGCCGTTGCCGGCGCAGGTGCCGTGTACCCGTATCTGTCGCCCATCCTCGGCTGGATCGGCACCTACGTAACCGGCTCCGACACCTCTGCTAACCTGCTCTTCTCCAACCTGCAGGCCAGCGTCGGCGACCAGATCGGCCACAAGGAACTCCTCGTCGGCGCCGGTGCTGCGGGCGGCGTGGTCGGTAAGATGATCTCGCCCCAGTCCCTCGCGATCGCCGCCTCCGCCATGGGCCTGGTCGGGTCGGAGTCGGTCATCCTGCGCCGTGTCATCGGCTGGAGCCTCGTGCTGCTCGCGTTCATGTGCGTGATTACCGGGCTCATGTCCACCCCCGTCCTCGCGTGGCTCCTGCCGTGACCACGTACCATCATCAACCCGACAAGGAGGTCGGAACCATGAACCCCGACTTGACGCAACCGGGCAAGGGGAAACGGGTCGCCCTGTTCGCCACGTGCGCTAACGACGTGATGTTCCCGGATACCCCGAAGGCTGTGGTATCCCTGCTGGAGCGGCTCGGCTGTACGGTCGTGTTCCCCCGTAAGCAGACGTGCTGCGGGCAGCCGTTCACCAACACCGGTTACTTCGATGAGACGGTGCCGATCGTCCGCAATTACGTCGAGGCGTTCGAAGGGTACGACTACATCGTCGGCCCGTCCGGTTCCTGCGTCGGCGCGGTCCGCCACCAGCACGCCATGCTCGCCGAGCACGCCGGGGACCCCGGGCTCAAGCGCGAGGCCGACGACGCCGCGGCGCGGACGTACGACATCAGCGAGTTCCTCATCGACGTGCTCGGGATCGTCGATGTCGGCGCGTACTTCCCGCACAAGGTGACGGACCCCCCGACCTGCCACTCCATGCGGGTCGCCCACGTGGGCGACCGGCCGATGCGGCTGCTGCAGGCGGTCAGGGGCATCACGGTGCTGCCCCTGGAAGACGCCGAGCGGTGCTGCGGGTTCGGCGGCACGTTCTCGCTGAAGAACCCGGACATCTCGGTGGCGATGGCCTCCGACAAGGCCCGGCACGTCGCCGCCACCGGGGCCGAGTACCTGGTGACCGGTGACAACCTGTGCCTGCTCAACATCTCGGGTGTGCTCAGCCGGCAGAACTCGGGTATCCGTCCGATTCACCTCGCGCAGATCCTGGCCTCCACCGAACCCGCCAGGCAGCTGGCTAACGCACAAGGAGCGCTGTCATGACTGACACGATGCACCGTGACGCGGACGGCCGGCTCACCCCCGCCCCCCCGCCCGGCGCGCTCATTGATTCGCCTCGCTTCCCGGTAGCGGCAAAGCGGGAGCTGGCCAACCCCGTCCAGCGTGGCAACCTGCACCACGCCATGACGACGATCCGCGCGAAGCGGGCCCGGGTCGTCGCCGAGCTGGATCACTGGGAGGACCTGCGGCGGGCCGGTGAGGCGATCAAGAACCGGACCCTGCGGCACCTGGACACCTACCTGCAGCAGCTGGAGGACTCGCTTACCCGGGCCGGTTCGGTCGTGCACTGGGCGCGGGACGCCAAGGAGGCCAACGAGATCATCGTGCGCCTCGTCAAGGAGGAGCTGGGCGAGGACTACCGCACGTCACGCTCTGAGGTGGTCAAGGTCAAGTCGATGGCCACCCAGGAAATCGACATGAACGAGGCTCTGGAAGAGGCCGGGATCGCGGCGTGGGAGACCGACCTGGCCGAGCTGATCGTCCAGCTCGGGCATGACCGGCCCAGTCACTTCCTGGTCCCGGCGATCCACCGCAACCGGTCCGAGGTGCGTGAGATCTTCCTCAAGGAGATGGGCACCTACGGTAAGCCCGCTCCCGAGGGCCTGGACTCCGAGCCGAGGAACCTCGCCGGGGCTGCGCGGCTGCACCTGCGCGAGAAGTTCCTGCGCGCCAAGGTGGCTATCTCGGGCGCCAACTTCGCCGTGGCGGAGACCGGCACGCTCGTGGTGGTGGAGTCCGAGGGGAACGGCCGCATGTGCCTGACCCTGCCGGAGACGCTCATCTCGGTCGTCGGCATCGAGAAGGTGGTGCCCACGGTGGACGACCTGGAGGTTTTCCTCCAGTTGCTGCCGCGCTCCAGCACTGCCGAGCGGATGAACCCGTACACCAGCTTGTGGACCGGCCCCACCGAGGGCGACGGCCCGAAGAAGACGCACGTCGTGCTGATCGACAACGGGCGCACCAAGGTACTCGCCGACCAGCAGGGCCGCGCCGCGCTGCGCTGCATCCGGTGCACCGCCTGCCTGAACGTGTGCCCGGTGTACGAGAAAGTTGGCGGGCACGCCTACGGCTCGGTGTATCCCGGTCCGATCGGTTCGATCCTCACCCCGCAGCTTCGCGGGATGGGCTCGGCAGTCGATAAGTCGCTGCCCTTCGCCTCCTCGCTGTGCGGTGCGTGCTTCGATGTGTGCCCGGTGCGGATCCCGATCCCGGATCTGCTGGTCTACATGAGGAACAAGGCGGTCGAGGCTAAGAAAGCCGAGGCCACCAGTAAGTACTCCAAGAAGCGCGGGCTGCCGTTCAGCGTGCACAGCGAGCCGGCCATGATGAAGTCCGCCGCGTGGATGATGTCCGATTCACGCAAGTGGGAAGTCGCCACCCGGGCAGGCGGCCTGGGCGGGCTCATGCTCGGGCGGATGGACAAGTTCGGGCCGCTGCCGTATCCGCTCTCGAAGTGGACCGATGCCCGGGATGTACCGATCCCGCCGAAGGAATCGTTCCGTACCTGGTGGAAGCGCGAGCGGGGAAAGGACGGACAGAAGTGAACGCCAAGGAAGAGATCTTCAGCCGGATTCGCTCTGCCCTGTCCGACGTGCCCGACGTGGCCCAGGTGCCCCCGGAGCAGGACACCCCGGTTCCGTGGGAGTACCGCCGGCCGACCCCGATGGCCGACGTCCTCGACATGTTCGTCGAGCGCGTCGAGGACTACAAGGCCACCGTGGCGCGGGTTCCGGCCAGGGAAGTTCCCTCCCGGATCGTCGAGGCTCTGGTGGCGACGCAGGCGCGCAACGTCGTGCTCCCCGACGGGCTCGACGAGTCCTGGAAGGCCGCGGTCCGCGCGATGGGCATCGAGGTCCGCGGCGATGACCCGCAGCTGACCCACGCCCAGCTCAACGACACCCACGCGGTCGTCACCGGCGCCCGCGTCGGGGCGGCCGAGTCGGGCACGATCATGCTCGACCACCGTGCTGATCAGGGCCGGCGGGCGCTGACCCTGGTTCCGGACATTCACGTCTGCGTCGTGCGGGCCGACCAGGTGGTCAGCGACGTGCCGGAGGCCGTGGGCGCGATCGCGGACTCGATCCGCGACGGGCAGCCGATCACCTGGCTCAGCGGTGGCAGCGCCACCAGCGACATCGAGCTGTCCCGGGTTGAGGGCGTGCACGGGCCGCGCACGCTGTACGTGATCCTGGCCGAGTGACGGCGGCTGGGTGAGGAACTGACGAAGGCGGGTACCGGCTGGGTGAGACGGTACCCGCCTTCGTCATGCCCGGGGACTCATCGGTCAGCCGGGGGCGAGGGCCGGCGTCCGGGGACTGCGGCAACCACCCGGGGGACTCACCGGCCCGCCGGGGCGCGGGACGGGGCCGGTCTGGCTCGGGATTCCCCTGGCTGGGGGCTCACCGGTCACCCGGAGGGCGCCCGGAGGCGCCCGGCTCCCTCTCCGGGACGGCGGCGGTCAGCTCGCCCTGTTCGACCCGCGGCCCGGCCTTGCGGAGCGAATGCCCGGTGAGCAGCCCCACCATGAACACCCCGATCGACACCGCGCCGGCCGCGAAGATGATGTCGCCGGGCAGGCGCAGCCAGCGCAGCACGTCCATCAGGGGCGTATCCATGAACTCCGCGCTGCGCGCCAGCCAGGTGCCTTCAGCGATAGCGGCCTGGGCTTGCAGCAGTCCGACGGGGAGCAGGCTGAGCAACGCCATCGCCAGCAGGCCCCCGTTGAGGCACCAGAACCCGATCCTGATCGGGCCCTCGTTCCATTCCCGGCCGGGCATGAGGCTGCGCACGCAGAACAGCATGAGCCCGATGCCCAGCATCCCGTACACCCCGAACAGGGCGGTGTGCCCGTGCAGCGGGGTGAGGTTGAGCCCCTGGACGTAGTACAGCGAGATCGGCGGGTTGATGAGGAAGCCGAAGACGCCCGCGCCGAGCATGTTCCAGAACGACACCGAGACGAAGAAGTAAATCGCCCATTTGTATCCGGCGACCCATTCGCGCACCCGCAGCAGCTGCAGATGCCGGAAGCGGCACCACCTCCAGGGCACTGAAGCAGGCCCCCAGCGCGGTCAGCACCTCCGGGGATCCGGAGAAATACAGGTGGTGGCCGGTGCCGATGATCCCGCCGAGCAGGAACACGACCGTGGCGGCCAGGGTCGCCGTGGTAGCGGTAGCGGCCCGGATCAGCCCGAGCCGGCTGAACAGGAACGCGATCACGACGGTGGCGAAGACCTCGAAGAATCCTTCCACCCACAGGTGCACCACCCACCAGCGCCAGTATTCGGCGATCGACATGTGATTGCCGTGGCCGGCGCCGAAAGCAGCCCCGAAGAAACTCGCGATGGCCAGGCAGCTCACGAGCAGCATGGCCACCAGGGAACGCTGGCTCCCGGCCGCCAGCGGCGCCGCCGCAGTGGGGGACAGGGGCCCGCCGCGGCTGGCCCGCAGCGCCGGGGCCATGCCCCGCCACATGAGGAACAGCCAGCCGGCCAGCCCGGTGATCAGGCCGATCTGCCAGAACCGGGCCAGGTCGATGTACTCCCAGCCGGTGGTGCCGAACCAGAACGAGACCGTGGTGCCGTAGCCCAGCTCGCCGCGGATGCTCAGCCATTCCCCGGTCAGGGACCCGGCTACGACCACGATGAGCGCGCCGAACAGCAGGTTCACGCCGAGCCGCTGGTACCGCGGCTCGTGCCCGCCCACGGCCGGGGCCACGTACAGGCCGGTGGCCAGCCACGCCGTCGCGATCCACAGGATGCCCAGCTGGGTGTGCCAGGTGCGCACGACGGTGTAGGGCAGCCACTGGTCCAGCGGGATGCCGTACAGGCCGCCGCCTTCCACGCCGTAGTGGGCCGAGACGATCCCGGCGAGGATCTGCAGCACGAATAGCGCTCCCACGACGAAGAAGTACTTCAGCGTGGCCTGCTGCGAGGGAGTGGGGCGGTAGCCCAGCAGCGGATCGGCTACCGGGGCCTGGCCGGGATCTTCGCCGGGGTCAGCGTGCCTGGTGTGGTACCAGGCCATCGTCGCGATCCCGCCGAGCAGCAGCACCAGGCTGATCAGGCTCCACAGGACATGCCCTGGGGTGGGTTCATTACCGATGAGCGGCTCATGCGGCCAGTTCTGGGTGTAGCTGGCGTTCGTGCCGGGCCGGTTCGCCGAGGCGGCCCATGTGCTCCACCAGAAGAAGCTGACCATGTCCCGGGCGGCGTGCGGGTCGCGCACCGCGCCGGCCGGGATCGCGTACGGCTCGTGGCCGTCGCGGAACAGCGCCGTGTAGTAGGCGAGGCTGTCCTGGTAGGCCGCGTACCGGGCGTCGCTGATGGTGAGCACTCCGGTAGCCGGGTCGTAGGCGCTAGTGCGCACGTCCTGGGTGAGGCGGGCGCGCAGGGCTGCGGCCTGCTCGGCACCGAGCGCGTCATAGGAGGCGGCGCCTTCAGCGCGGGCCCAGGCATCGAGCATGGTGAGCAGGTCCCGGTGCAGCATGTCGGCGGTCCAGTCGGGTGCGGCGTAGGCGCCGTGACCCCACACCGAGCCGATCTGCTGGCCGCCGATGGATTGCCACACTTTCTGGCCGGTGACGATATTCTCGCCGGTCATCACCTGCTGCCCGGAGGCAGTGACGACCTGGGCGGGGATGGGCGGCTTCTCCTGGTCGGCTTTGAGGCCGAGCCACAGGAGCACGGCGAAGGAACCGGCCACGACCACGATCAGCGCTATCCACCAGCGCTGATCGTGGGAGGCGCGGGCGCCGGGCGGGGGATCGCCGGCGGGTAGCGAGGACGGGGGAGGTGGTGCGGATGTCGTGGCGGGCATCGGGGAGTCTCCTTCCGGGAGCCGGGGAGGGGTCCGGCTGAGAGACTTTATACGCTTAATTACGTGAAAATGGTGGCGGATGCGCGCTGTTCCCCGGAAAGGCATTCCCCGCCGGATGCGTTGCGGGGCAGTCAAACCGGGTCCTGTGAGGCGAGGTGTCCAGGCGGGCGGCGGAGGCAGCCAGCCGGAGGGCATGCGAGCCGCGGAGCGGGGGAGCTGCCCGGGTGGCGGCACCCGGTGCGGATGCGGGGAAAAGACCGGCCGCCCGGGCTCCGCGGTGGCGTCGGATCGCCCAGTCCTGCTGGGGGGCGCGCGGGTTCGCCAGCGCCCGCACGGACAAAGAGGTGTCCTATCTCACTTTCAGGGCGGTTGCTGCGTCAGGATGGAGCATGAGCAACGGCGCCTACGGACCCCTCTACCACCGGAGCATCACCGACCCGGACGGCTTCTGGGGTGAAGCTGCCCTCGAGATCGACTGGATCACCCCGCCGCGGGTCGTACTCGACGATTCCAATCCGCCGTTCTACCGCTGGTTCAGCGGCGGCCGGCTGAATACCTGCTACAACGCCCTCGACCGGCACGTCATCGGCGGTCGCGGCGACCAGCCCGCAATCCACTACGTCAGCAATGTCACCGGGGCAGAACGCACCATCACCTACGCGCAGCTGCTGGAAAAAGTCGCCAAACTCGCGGGGGTGCTGCGCTCCCTGGGCGTCGGGCACGGCGACCGTGTCGTCATCTACATGCCGATGGTCCCCGAGGCGGTCATGGCGATGCTCGCCTGCGCCCGGCTGGGGGCGGTCCACTCGGTGGTGTTCGGCGGATTCGCCCCC
>CAMCQD010000013.1 GCA_945876925.1 uncultured Dermatophilus sp. | reverse complement strand
GCGCAGGCGATCGCAGGCGCCCACGTCGTCGCGCCGTCGGGGATGATGGACGGCTCGGTCGCGGCCATCCGGGCCGCCGCGCCCGAGGAGCTCACCACGGTCAGCGGCATCGGGCCGGCCCTGGCGGCCACTATCGCTGCCGCGGTGTCCGCCCCCGCGCCCGGGGTGGTGGACGCCGCCACCGGCGAGGTGAGCTAGCCGGGGCGGGCCTGGCGCCGGCTCGCCCGGCCCGGTGGTCCGCCCGCGGGCCCGATTCGTGGGAACCTAGCTGACACACATACCGTCTGGCCGACGCCGCGGGAGGGCACGTGAGTCAGTACCGGGATGAGCCGAACCCCGAGCCGGCGATCGCCGCGCTGCCTGAGGCGGAACAGCCCGCGGGCCGCGAGCCCGCCGCCCCGGAGATCGAGATCGCCGTCATCACCGGGATGAGCGGGGCCGGGCGGAGCACGGCCGCCCGGGTGATGGAGGACGCCGGCTGGTATGTGGTGGACAACCTGCCCCCGGAGATGCTGCCGGAACTGGCCGCCCTAGCCGCGCGCTCCCAGGGCCGGGTGCGGCGGGTCGCCGCGGTGGTGGACGTGCGCTCCCACGAGTTCTTCGAGGCGTTCTTCACGTCCCTGGCGGCGATGCGCGCTGCCGGGGTCAGCCCGCGGATCCTCTTCTTCGATTCCAATGACGAGTCGCTGGTCCGCCGCTTCGAGAGCGTGCGCCGCCCGCATCCGCTCCAGGGGGAGGGCCGCCTGCTCGACGGCATCCAGGCCGAGCGGTCCCGGCTGGCCGACATCCGCTCCTCGGCGGATCTGCTGGTCGACTCCTCGGGGCTGAACGTCCACCAGCTCAGCGCCAAGGTGCGTGACATGATCGGCGGCGGGCCCCGGGTCCGGCTGCGGATCGCGGTGGTGTCCTTCGGTTTCAAGTACGGCGTGCCGCTGGACGCCGACCTCGTCTTCGATATGCGCTTCCTGCCGAACCCGTTCTGGATCCCCGAACTGCGCACGTACAGCGGGCTCGATCCGGCAGTCAGCGAATACGTGCTCACCCGGCCGGGCGCGGCCGGGTTCCTGGACCGGCTGATCGACCTGCTGGAGGTCATGGTGGGGGGGTACCTGTCGGAGGGCAGGCGGTACATCACGGTGGCGATCGGATGCACCGGCGGTAAGCACCGCTCGGTCGCCATCGCCCGGGAGCTCGCCTCCCGGGTGAGCACGCCTGAGATCGCGGCCATCGTCTTCCACCGGGATCTGGGGCGGGAATGAGCCGTCCGCGGGTAGTTGCGCTCGGCGGCGGGCACGGCCTGGCCGCGTCCCTGGCCGCACTGCGGCACACGACGGATTCGATCACCGCGGTCGTCACGGTCGCCGACGATGGCGGGTCCAGCGGGCGGCTGCGCCACGACTATGCCGTCCTGCCGCCGGGCGATCTGCGGATGGCCCTGGCGGCGCTGTGCGATGACACCTCCGCCGGGCGGCAGTGGCGCGAGGTGCTGCAGCACCGCTTCGGCGCCGGCGGCCCGCTGGAGGGGCATGCCCTGGGCAACCTGCTCATCATCACGCTGTGGCAGCTGCTGGAGGATCCGGTGCGCGGCCTGGACGCGGTCTCGCGCCTGATGGACGCTCGCGGGCGGGTGCTGCCCATGGCCGGGGTGCCCCTGGTCATCGAGGCTGATGTGCAAGGCGTCGACCCGGCTCACCCCGACGCGGTGCTCACCGTGCGCGGGCAGCATTCGGTGGCCAAGGCCACCGGGCACGTGCTGTCGGTCCGGCTCGACCCGCCCTCGCCCCCGGGGTGCCCGGAGGCGGTCGCCGCGGTCCGGGACGCGGGCTGGGTGATCCTGGGGCCGGGTTCCTGGTTCACGTCGGTGATGCCGCACGTGCTGGTGCCGGAGCTGCGCGACGCCCTGGTCCAGACCTCCGCCCGGCGCTGCCTGACGCTCAACCTGACGCTGAACACCGCTGAGACGCATGGTTTCACTGCGGCCGGGCATCTGGAGACGCTCGCCAGCCACGCTCCCGGGCTGCGGCTGGACGTGGTGCTGGCCGATCCGCAGGTGGTCGACGACGAGGCCGAACTGCGCGCCGCCGACCGCCTGCTGGGCGCGGAGCTGACGATCACCCGGCTCGCCTCGGCCGAGCGTTCCGACGTGCACGATATCTTGCGACTTGCAGCGGCTTATCAGGACTTGTTCTCCTGACCGGCCAGGCGCCTGCGGGGGGCGGGCAGCATTGCCGCAGATCGGGATCCGCGTGGGGCCGGGGTGCTTGACCGCGATGGCAGGATGGTCCCCATGGCGATGACGGCAAAAGTAAAAGACGAGCTGAGCAGGCTCGTCGTCACCAAGCCCTGCTGCCGCAAGGCAGAGGTGAGCGCGCTGCTGCGGTTCACCGGAGGGCTGCACCTGGTCTCCGGGCAGGTCGTCGTCGAAGCCGAGGTGGACACCGCCAGCGTTGCCCGGCGGCTGCACGCCGACTTAGGGGAGCTATACGGCGTCCAGTCCCGGTTCATGGTCGTGGCGGCCGGCGGCATCCACCGTTCCACCCGGTACGTGGTCCAGGTGAGTGAGGGCGAGGGCGCCGTGGCCCGGCAGACCGGGCTCATCGACAACCGGGGCCGCCCGGTGCGCGGCCTGCCGCCGAGGGTGGTCAACGGGCCCGCCTGCGACGCCGAGGCCGCCTGGCGGGGTGCCTTCCTCGCGCACGGCTCGCTGACCGAGCCCGGCCGCTCCTGCGCCCTGGAGATCACCTGCCCCGGCCCGGAGACCGCGCTGGCTCTCGTGGGTGCCGCGCGGCGGCTGGGGATCGCGGTCAAGGCCCGCGAGGTCCGCGGGGTGGACCGGGTGGTCATCCGCGATGGCGACGCCATCGGGGCGATGCTCACCCGGATGGGCGCCCATGACGCCGTGCTGGCCTGGGAGGAGCGCCGGGTGCGCCGGGAGGTGCGGGCCACCGCCAACCGCCTGGCCAACTTCGACGACGCCAACCTGCGTCGCTCCGCGCGGGCCGCGGTGGCCGCGGGCGCGCGGGTGCGCCGGGCGCTGGAGATCCTCGGTGACGAGGTTCCCGCCCACCTGCGGGCGGCCGGTGAGCTGAGGCTGGAGCACAAGCAGGCCAGCCTGGAGGAACTCGGCGCGCTGGCCAGCCCGCCGATGACCAAGGACGCCGTGGCCGGGCGCATCCGGCGGCTGCTGGCGATGGCGGATAAGCGGGCCGCCGCCCTGGGCATCCCGGACACCGAGGCGGCCCTGGCCGAGGAAGCCGTCCTCGCTGACTGACGCCTTCCCCGGCGCCGGGGAAGGCGTCGCCGGGGAAGGCGGTGCCGCCTCGGGGTGGCCTTGCTCACGGTCCCGCCCCGGTTCTGCGAAAACCCCTGGCAGACGGGGTAAGCGCGGACTGCTCGTTGCGCGATTCCGGTGCAGATCGCCTGGGTATTCCCGCAGTCAGCCCGTACGCCATGACATAGGGTCGATGGTGTCGCACGACGGGGTGCGATCTGAACGGCTGGTTTCGCAACTGGTTCCGGTCCGGGGGCCCGCGCGGCATCCGGACCGCCCGGTCGAGGCCAGGCTGATGAGGGTGACGGTCGTAGCCGGCCGATCCTCCGGGCGCAACCGTCGTACGTGTGCGCGCCTGTTCATCACGCTTGACTCCCAGGAAGGCAATACCTGTGACTGTTCGTGTAGGTATCAACGGCTTCGGCCGTATCGGTCGCAACTTCTACCGCGCCGCCGCGGCGTCGGGTGCTGACATCGAAGTTGTCGCGGTCAACGACCTCACCGACAACAAGACGCTTGCGCACCTGCTCAAGTACGACTCCATCCTCCACCGCTTCCCCGAGGAGATCTCCTACGACGAGTCCTCGATCACCGTGGGCGGCAAGTCGTTCAAGGTCTTCGAAGAGCGCGACCCGGCGCAGCTGGACTGGGCATCGGTCGGTGCCGACGTCGTCGTGGAGTCGACCGGGCGTTTCACCAAGGCCGAGGACGCCAGGAAGCACCTCGTGGGCGGCGCCAAGAAGGTCGTCATCTCCGCCCCGGCCAAGGGCGAGGACATCACCATCGTCCTGGGCGTCAACGAGGGTGACTACGACGCGGCCAAGCACACCATCATCTCCAACGCCTCCTGCACCACCAACTGCCTCGCCCCGATGGCCAAGGTGCTCAACGAGACGGTCGGCATCGAGCGCGGCCTCATGACCACGGTGCACGCCTACACCGCGGACCAGAACCTGCAGGACGGGCCGCACGGCGACCTGCGCCGCTCGCGCGCCGCCGCACTGAACATCGTGCCCACCAAGACCGGTGCCGCCCAGGCTGTCGCCCTGGTCCTGCCTGAGCTCAAGGGCAAGTTCGACGGCTACGCGCTGCGCGTGCCCACCCCGACCGGCTCGGCGACCGACCTGACCTTCGTGGCCGGCAAGGAGACCTCGGTCGAGGAAGTCAACGCCGCGATCAAGGCCGCCGCCGAGGGCGAGCTCAAGGGCATCCTGGCCTACACCGAGGACCCGATCGTCTCCAAGGACATCGAGACCGACCCGCACTCGTGCATCTTCGACTCCGGCCTGACCAAGGTCGTCGGCAACCTCGTCAAGGTCGTCGGCTGGTACGACAACGAGTGGGGCTACAGCAACCGCCTCGTCGGCCTGGCCGAGCTGGTCGGCAAGAGCCTGTGACACCTGCCTCCCGCAGGTGCCCGGTGAGGTGACGTTCCCGTTCCCTCACCGGGTACGCCGGGGGACATCCCCGGCTACCTTCACCACGTGCGCCGGGTGGCCGGGCTCCCGGTCGCCCGGCGCACGTGGCGTAGCACCGATATCAGTCGGGTGCGTGCCTGCCGCGGCCCGACGCCGGGCGGCGGCTGCTGCCCGGTCGCGTGACCAGGCAGATACACCCGCTTGAAGGAAGTGACCTGTATGAAGACGACCGAGGACCTCATCGCCGCTGGCGTTGCCGGGAAGCGAGTCCTGGTCCGCAGTGACCTGAACGTCCCGCTCGACGCCGACCGCAACATCACCGACGACGGCCGGGTCCGCGCGTCGGTTCCCACGATCAAGGCCCTGAGCGACGCGGGCGCCCGCGTCATCGTGGTCGCCCACCTGGGCCGTCCCAAGGGCACCCCGGAGGAGAAGTACTCCCTGGCTCCCGTCGTGCCGCGGCTGTCCGAGCTGCTGGGCACCCAGGTCGTCTTCGCCGGCGACACGGTCGGTGAGCAGGCCGCTTCCGTGGTCGCCGGGCTCACCGACGGCCAGGTCGCGCTCCTGGAGAACCTGCGCTTCAACGCCGGGGAGACCAGCAAGGACGAGGCCGAGCGGGGCGCCTTCGCCGACGAGCTGGCCAAGCTGGCCGACGCCTTCGTCTCCGACGGCTTCGGCGTGGTGCACCGCAAGCAGGCGTCGGTGTACGACGTCGCCACCCGCCTGCCCGCCTACGCCGGCGGCCTGGTGCTGCGCGAGGTCGACGTGCTCAGGCGCCTCACCGAGGACCCGGAGCGTCCTTACGCGGTCGTGCTCGGCGGTGCCAAGGTGGCCGACAAGCTCGCCGTCATCGAGAACCTCATGAAGACCGCCGACCGGCTCGTCATCGGCGGCGGCATGGCCTACACCTTCCTCGCGGCCAAGGGCTACGAAGTCGGCAAGAGCCTGCTGGACACCGAGAAGATCGAGACGTGCGCGGGCTTCCTGAAGAAGGCCGAGGACGCCGGCGTGGAGATCGTGCTGCCGATCGACACCGTGATCTCGCCGGAATTCTCCGCTGACGGACCGGTGTCGGTGGTCCCGTCCAATGAGATCCCGGCCAGCCAGATGGGCCTGGACATCGGCCCGGAGAGCGCCCGGCTGTTCGCCAGCAAGGTCGCCGACTGCAAGACCGTCTTCTGGAACGGCCCCATGGGCGCCTTCGAGATGGCCCCGTTCTCGGCCGGCACCAAGGCCGTCGCGCAGGCCCTCGCCGACGCTACCGCCGCGGGCGCGCTGACCGTCGTCGGCGGCGGGGACTCGGCTGCTGCCGTGCGCCAGCTCGGCTTCGCCGACGCTGACTTCGGGCACATCTCCACCGGCGGTGGTGCCAGCCTGGAGTACCTCGAGGGCAAGATCCTGCCGGGTATCGACATCCTGTCCAAGTGAGGGCCGCCCGGTCCGGGGCACGAGTACTTAAGGAGCAAATGTGAGCACCACCCGCACGCCGCTGATGGCGGGCAACTGGAAGATGAACCTCGACCACCAGCAGGCCGCCCACCTGGTGCAGAAGCTGGACTGGACGCTCAAGGACGCCAAGCACGACTACGAGGCCGTCGAGGTCGCCGTGCTCCCGCCGTTCACCGACATCCGCACCGTGCAGACCCTCGTCGAAGGCGACAACCTGGGCCTGAAGTACGGCGCGCAGGACATCTCGGTGCACGACTCGGGGGCCTACACCGGCGAGGTGTCCGGTGCCATGCTCGACAAGCTGGGCTGCACGTACGTGGTCATCGGGCACAGCGAGCGCCGCGAGTACCACAACGAGACCGACGAGGTCGTCAACGCCAAGGTCAAGGCTGCCTTCAAGCATGGCCTGGTGCCGATCCTGTGCTGCGGCGAGGGCCTGGAGGTCCGCAAGGCCGGGAAGCAGGTCGAGCACGTGCTCGCCCAGATCGAAGCGGACTTCGAGGGCCTGCCCGCCGAGCAGGCCGCGACCATCGTCATCGCCTATGAGCCCATCTGGGCCATCGGCACCGGCGAGGTCGCCACCCCCGAGGACGCACAGGAGGTGAACTCGGCCATCCGCGGTAAGCTCGCCGAGCTGTACGACGAGGAGCTGGCCGGTAAGGTCCGCATCCTCTACGGCGGCTCGGTCAAGGGCGGCAACGTCGTGGCCATCATGAACCAGCCCGACGTCGATGGCGCGCTCGTCGGCGGCGCCTCGCTGACCGCTGAGGACTTCGGCCCGATCTGCCTCTACCAGCAGCAGGGCTGAGAACCGGCGGCGCGCGGGTTAACGCGCGCCGCTGATCGCCCGCGCGGCACTGCGGCCCCGATCACGTACACTCAGTTGCGGGATCGGGGCCGTTGCCGTGCCCGGGGGGACGATCACCGACACGTCCGAGACCGACTATCCATCGCAGGAGCCGGCGACCGCATGAACGTTCTCACCATCGTGCTGCAGGTGCTGCTCGTCATCACCAGCCTGTTCCTCACCGTGCTCATCCTCATGCACAAGGGCCAGGGCGGCGGCGTCTCCGAGATGTTCGGCGGCGCGATGCACAGCACCATGGGCGGCTCCTCCGTGGCCGAGCGCAACCTCAACCGGATCACCATCGGCGTCGGCCTGGTCTGGCTGGGCTGCGTCGCCGGGCTCGGGCTCATCACCCGGTTCATGTACTGATCCCCGGTCGGCGCCTCCTCCCGCAGGACCTCCGGGACGAGACGGAACCCGGGACGGCCGGAGCCGCTATGACCGCGGCCGCACCTGCGGGATGCCGGTGCGCAGCGCCAGCGCGTAGGTCTCGTCGGCGTCCAGCCGGGACAGCTCATCGGCCAGGCACTCGGCATCGCCGCGCCGGGGCAGCGCGATCTGGCGGGTCGGCTTGCCGGGGCGGTGCAGCCCGGCCCGTACGCCGTCCGGGCGGTGCAAGGTGGTCTCGCCGTGCTCGCGGGTCAGCGTCACGCCGTGGATGCCCGGGGCGCTGCTCTCGGCTGACCGGCGGACCGGCACCCCGAGCGAGACCGACAGCCAGCCGGCCAGCAGATCCGCCGAGGCCGACTCCGGGCTGCCGGTGACCTCAGCGGACAGCACCGGCGAGTACGGGGGCTCATCCAGCAGGGAGGTGAGCAGCCCGCGCCAGCGCGTCGTGCGGGTCCAGGCCAGGTCGGTATCCCCGGGCCGGTAGTGCCGCGCCCGGGTGCGCATGGAGGCGATCGGCTCCGGTTGCGCCTCGGCGTCGGTGATCCGCCGCTGCGCCAGCGAGCCGACCGGGTGACCGGCGACGTCGCGCGGGGCCTTGCCGGGCCACCACGCGACAATCGGGGAGTCGGCCAGCAGCAGCGGCAGGACGACTGATTCGCCATGCCGGGTGAGTTCGCCGAACAGCCGCAGCACGACGAATTCACCCGCGCCGGCGTCCCCGCCGATGCGGATCTGGGCGTCCAGGCGGTTCGCGCCGCGCCGGCTGCCCTCGACGAGCACGATGATCCGGCTGGGGTGCTGCCGGGTGCCGTCGCTGGCGGCGCGGATGGCGTCCTCCACGCATTCCTCGCTCACGAGCACGATGAGGGTCATCACGCGGCCCAGGGCCATGGCGCCGGTGTTCTCCCGCACGGAGACGATCCGCTTGCTCAGCTCCGGGATGGTGGTGGCGGGCAGGTCGATGATCATGGCATCCTCCAGCAGCGCCCGTCCCGGCGCAGTAGTTCCCCGGCGCTGTCCGGTCCCCAGTGGCCAGGGGCGTACTGCTCGGGCTGGCCGGAGCAGGAGGCCCAGTACTGCGTGACCGGGTCGAGGATGCGCCAGGACAGCTCCACCTCGGCATGGTTCGGGAACAGCGGCGGGTCGCCCAGCAGCACGTCGAGGATGAGCCGCTCGTACGCCTCCGGGCTGGATTCGGTGAACGCCCGGCCGTAGCCGAAGTCCATGGTCACGTCGCGCACCTCGATCTGGTCGCCGGGTACCTTCGCCCCGAACCGCAGCGTGATGCCCTCATCGGGCTGCACCCGGATGACGATGGCGTTGGCGCCCAGCTCGGCGGTGGCAGTGTCGTCGAACGGCAGGTGCGGCGCCCTGGCGAACACGAGCGCGACCTCGGTGACCCGCTTGGCCAGGCGCTTACCGGTGCGCAGGTAGAACGGCACCCCCGCCCAGCGCCTGGTGGCGACCTCGAGCTTGAGGGCCGCGAAGGTCTCGGTGGCCGAGTCCGGCGATACCCCGTCCTCCTCCAGGTATCCGCGTACCCGTTCGGCTCCCTGCCAGCCGGCCGCGTACTGCCCGCGGGCGGCGCACTGCCCGACCGGGCCGGGCAGGATGACGCTGGCGAGCACCTTCTCCTTCTCGATGTGCAGGTGGCGCGCGTCGAAGGAGACCGGTTCCTCCATTGCGGTCAGCGCCAGCAGCTGGAGCAGGTGGTTCTGGATGACGTCGCGGGCGGCCCCGATGCCGTCGTAGTACCCGGCCCGGCTGCTGATCCCGATGTCCTCGGCCATCGTGATCTGGACGTGGTCGACGTAGTGGCCGTTCCAGATCGGCTCGAACATCTGGTTCGCGAAGCGCAGCGCGAGCAGGTTCTGCACCGTCTCCTTGCCCAGGTAGTGGTCGATCCGGAAGATCGAGTCCGGCGGGAACACGGTGCCCAGCACCCGGTCGAGCTCGACCGCCGAGGCCAGGTCGTGCCCGAACGGTTTCTCGATGACGACCCGCTGCCACCCGGAGTCGCCGCGGCTCAGCCCGGAGCGTTCCAGCTGGGTGCACACGCCCTCGAACTGCCCTGGCGGGATCGACAGGTAGAAGGCGCGGTTGCCGTCGGTGCCGCGCTCGGCGCCGGCCGCCGCGACCGTGGCCGACAGCCGGTCGAACGCCTCCGGATCGTCGAACGACCCGGTGACGAAGCGCAGCCCGGCGGCCAGCTGGTCCCAGCTCTGCTCGCGGAACGGCGTCCGGCTATGCGCCTCGGCGGATTCGCGCACGAAAGCCGCGAACTGCTCGTCGCTCCAGTCGCGCCGGCCGAAGCCGACGAGGCTGAACCCGGCCGGGAGCAGCCCGCGGTTGCCCAGGTCGTAGATCGCCGGGAGCAGCTTCTTACGGGACAGGTCACCGGTCACGCCGAACATCACCAGGCTGCACGGCCCGGCGATGCGCGGCAGCCGCTTGTCCCGCGGGTCGCGCAGCGGGTTCATGCCTGGTCCGATGGGTCGCGGGCTCATCGCTCACTTCCTGTGCGTCGTGGGTTCGCCGGGGCGGCCTGCCAGTTCCGGGCCGGGTCAGCGCTCGCGGGCGGCGGCGATCGACTCGCGGGCCGCGGCCGCCACCGCATCGGCGGTGATCCCGAACCGCTCGTACAGCTCCGGCCCGGGAGCCGAGGCCCCGAAGGTGCTGATGCCGATGACACGACCGGCGTCCCCGACGCGTTCCTTCCAGCCGTACGGGTGCGCCGCCTCGACGGCCACCCGGGCACGCACCTGCGGCGGCAGCACCTCGTCGCGGTAGCCGGGTTCCTGGGCGTCGAACCATTCCAGGCACGGGGCCGATACCACCCGGGCGGCGATGCCCTCGGCGGCCAGGGTGGCGGCGGCCTCCAGGGCGAGGTACACCTCCGAGCCGGTGCCGATGAGGATGACGTCGGGGGTGCCGCCGGTGTCGCGCAGCACGTATGCGCCGCGGGCGGTTCCGTCGGCGGAGCCGTGCTCCTCCCGGTCGAAGATGGGCAGGTTCTGCCGGGACAGCAGCAGCCCGGCCGGCTTGCCCTGCTCGAGGATGGTGCGCCAGGCTACGACGGTCTCGTGGGCGTCGGCGGGGCGCACCACGGCCAGGCCGGGGATGAGCCGCAGGCTGGGAATGTGCTCGACGGGCTGATGGGTGGGCCCGTCCTCGCCCAGGCCGATGGAGTCGTGCGACCAGATGAAGGTGACCGGCAGGTCCTGCAGCGCGGCCAGCCGCACCGCCGGGCGCATGAAGTCGGCGAACGCCAGGAACGTGCCGCCGTAGGGGCGGGTCAGGCCCTCCAGGGCGATGCCGTTGAGGATCATGCCCATGGCGTGCTCGCGGACGCCGAAGTGCAGCGTGCGCCCGTACGGATTGCCCTGGAAGGCGCGGGTCTGATGCTCCAGCGGAACGAAACTGGGCTCCCCGGCCATGCTGGTGTTGTTCGACCCGGCCAGGTCGGCCGATCCGCCCCACAGCTCGGGCATCACCGGGGCCAGCGCGCTGAGCACCGCGCCGGAGGCCGCGCGGGTCGCGATGCCCTTGGGGTCCGGTTCCCACGAGGGCAGCACGCCGGTCCACCCCTCGGGTAGCTGATGCGCGGCCAGCCGGTCGAGCAGCCCGGCCCGGGCGGGGTTGCCTTCGCGCCACTGCTCCAGGCGGCGGTCCCATGCTGCGCGGAGGGCGCGCCCGCGCGCGGCGGCGGCGGCGCGGGTGTGCTCGATGACGCTGTCCTCCACCGCGAAGGACTGGCCGGGGTCGAAGCCGAGCAGCTGCTTGAGCCCGGCGACCTCCCCGGCGCCCAGGGCCGCCCCGTGCGAGGCGCCGCTGTCCTGCTTGGTGGGGCAGGGCCAGGCGATGATGGTGTCGAGCACGATGATGGTCGGCTTGTCGCGGACCTGGCGGCCGGCCTCGATGGCCGCGCGCAGGGCGTCGATGTCCTCCAGGTAGGGCGCGGTGCCGCCGGGGGCGCGCCAGCTCACGAGGCGCACATCCCAGCCGTAGGCCCGGAACCGCCCGGGCACGTCCTCGGAGCTGGCGATCGCGATGTCGTCCTCGATGGAGATGTAGTTGCGGTCGTAGATCAGGGTGAGGTTGCCCAGCTGCTGGTGCCCGGCCAGCGAGCAGGCCTCGCTGGTGACGCCTTCCTGCAGGCAGCCGTCCCCGGAGAGCACGAAGATGTCGTGGTCGAAGGGGCTCTCGCCGTCGGGGGCGTCCGGGTCGAGCAGGCCGCGCTGGCGCCGCTGCGCCATCGCCATCCCGACCGCGGTGGCCAGGCCGCTGCCCAGCGGGCCGGTCGTGGTCTCGACCGGGGCGGGGCAGCCCACTTCGGGATGCCCGGGGGTGCGGCTGCCCCACGTGCGCAGCGCCTCCAGGTCGGATAGCTCCAGGCCCATCCCGGCCAGGTACAGCTGCGTGTAGAGGAGCAGGCTGGCGTGCCCGGCGGACAGCACGAACCGGTCCCGCCCGAGCCAGCCCGGATCCGCCGGATCTATCCGCAGGATGTCGTGGTACAGCAGGTACGCGACCGGGGCCAGGCTGATGGCGGTGCCCGGGTGGCCGTTCCCGGCCCGCTGCACGGCGTCCGCGGCCAGCACCCGGGCGGTATCGACCGCGCGCACGTCGGCCGCGCTCCACCCGGTGGCCGAGCACACCGGGGGCA
>CAMCQD010000012.1 GCA_945876925.1 uncultured Dermatophilus sp. | reverse complement strand
TGACCGCGTCGATGGCGGAGCCACCGCCGAGCGCGAGGATGACGTCGTGGCCGCGGGCCGCCAGGGCGGCGCACTGCTCGGTCGCCACCCGGGTCGGGCCGCCGTATTCGCCTTCGGGACTGATCAGCCCGACGACCTGCAGGATCCTCACTTCTCCCCCTTGCGCTGCGCCAGCGGGGCGACCATCCGGGCGCCCGGCGGCACGTCCGACACGATGAGCGCCTGGGAGCCCACGACGGCGTCGGCCCCGACGGTGACGCCGCGCAGCACGGTGGCCCGCGTCGCGATCCAGGCACCGTCCTCGATGACGATGGGCGCGTTGTCGAACTCGAAGGCCGGGTCGTCGGCGCGGTGCGACCCGGTGCACAGCATTGCCTGCTGCGAGATGCACACGTCCGAGCCGATGGTCACCGGCTCCAGGTTGAGGATCCAGGTGCCGACCCCGATCCACGAATCCGCGCCGATGCTCAGCTTCCACGGCCAGTGGATGCGCACGTCGTGCCGGATGAGCACGCCGGGGGCGATGTCGGCTCCGAAGGCGCGCAGGATCGCCACCCGCAGCCGGGGCGGCACGAGCACCGAGGCCGTCACCGGCTGGCCCAGGGCGATCCAGGCGGCGCATTTGATGAGGCTGGCGCCCTTGTCGTAGCCACGGCCGGTGAAGGAGGCCAGGCGCCGCCGGACGGGGGTCCGCACCGGGCTCATGACGCCGGGGTGAACACGCGGGCGTCGACCGGGCCGGTGGCGTCGTTCGGGCGCTGCAGCGCGGCCAGATCGGCGTCGACCATGATCTTTGCCAGGTCGAGGGCGTGCGTGCGGGCCTGCCAGCCGAGTTCGTTCCTCGCCTTGGAGGGGTCGCCGATGAGGGCGTCGACCTCGGTGGGCCGCAGGTAGCGCTCATCAAACCGGACGTGCTTAGTCCAGTCGAGGTTGACGTGCTCGAAGGCGGCCTGGATGAAGTCGCGCACGGTGTAGGCCGATCCGGTGGCCAGCACGTAATCGTCCGGAGTGTCCGCCTGGAGCATGCGCCACATGCCCTCAACGTACTCGGGGGCGTAGCCCCAGTCGCGGATGGCGTCGAGGTTTCCCATGTACAGGTACTGCTGGCGACCGGTGGCGATGGCGGCGACCGCGCGGGTGATCTTGCGGGTCACGAAGGTCTCGCCGCGGCGGGGCGATTCGTGGTTGAACAGGATGCCGTTGGTGGCGAACATGCCGTAGCCCTCCCGGTAATTCCGGGTCATCCAGTAGGCGTAGACCTTGGCCGCGCCGTACGGCGAGCGCGGGTAGAAGGCGGTGGTCTCGCTCTGCGGGGGCGGGGTGGCGCCGAACATCTCGCTGGTGGACGCCTGGTAGTAGCGGGCGTCCAGGCCGATCATGCGGATCGCCTCCAGCAGCCGGGTGGTGCCGACGCCGGTGACGTTACCGGTGAACTCGGGCTCGTCGAAGGACACCCGCACGTGGCTCTGCGCGGCCAGGTGGTAGACCTCCTGCGGGTGGACCTTCTCCAGCAGGGTCGCCAGCCGGGATCCGTCGGACAGATCGCCATAGTGCAGGAACAGCCGGGCGTTCTCCTCGTGCGGGTCCTGGTAAAGGTGATCGATGCGCGCGGTGTTGAATGTGGATGCCCTCCGGATGAGCCCGTGAACTTCGTAGCCCTTCTCAAGCAAGAGCTCCGCCAGATACGAGCCGTCTTGTCCGGTAATTCCGGTGATGAATGCTTTTTTGGTCATGAAAGCCCCTCCGCGAAGATATGCGCGCATTATGTGCGCGATACGCGATATGCGGCCATAAAAGGCGCGTCGAATCGCGCATCAGGTGATGTCGTATGGTATCGGCCCGGGCGGTCTCCCCCCTTATGTGACCGTTCCGGGCCGGAAATGATGCCTCTCCAGGATAGGTTGCCCGCCCTCGCCCGGCCTGCCCACATATGGACATGCCGGGTGTGGGCAGGTCACTCGTCGTAGGTCTTGACGATCTTGCCGGGCACGCCCGAAATCAGCGAATTGGCCGGGGCGCTGCGCATGACGACCGAGCCGGCGGATACGACGACCCCCGTGCCCAGCCGCACGCCGGAGTGGATCGCGCTGCCCCCGCCGATGGCGCTGCCGTCCCCGATGATGACGCGGCGGGCCAGATGGGCGCCGCAGCGCTGATGGGCCTTGCCGATCTTGTGCGCTGAGGAGATGACCATGACGTGCGGTCCGACGGCCACCCGCTCGCCGATGTGGATGCCTCCCCGGGCGTCGCCGAAGAACCCCTCGTTGACGTAGGAGTACTGCCCGATGTAGACGTTCGGATCGGTGAAGTGGCAGTGCGCGCTGACCCCGTTGGTGCGCACGTCCAGGCCTGCCCGGCAGAGCATCCAGCGGCGCACGCGCCCCGGCCATACGGCCCAGGCGGCGACGCGGTTGACCCACAGATGCCACACGGCCTGGCGCGCGAGCGCGCCGGCGCGTGCACAGAACGCTGCCGGCGTGAAGCCATTTGCCCACCGTGCGGTCTTGTGCGCATCGGGGTAGATCGTAGGGTCCCTGTCGGGAGCGGCAGCAATGCCTGCTGTCGTCACTTCGGCTCCTCGTTAGATGAGTGTATGGGCATGAATAAGGGCAGCGACGCGACGCTGAGAGGGGCCGCTCGCTTCGATTCTGGCCGGAACTCGCTGGCATGGCAACGTGCCCACATGTTCTTGCGCCCGATCCGGGACGATCGCCTGACCCACACCCGGCGGGGGTGACCGGCGGCTTCTATTGTGGTCTTGCTAATGTGCTCGCGCCGGGTGCCAGCCCGAGGGCTAGCGGTGTGCCACACGGTATGCGCCTGCGGGGGAGCAGGCGGAGCAGGTGTCGAGCGGGCATTGGCAGCGATCGCGTTCTGAAACGGAATTCTCGTGGCTTGTTGAAGGGGACAGGAAGCCCGCTCCGGTTCATGCGCGGCTCGTTACGGATATTTGCTGCTACTGGCAGCGCGTTCTGGGGGAACTCTCTACCGCGGGAGTCGGTTTCGCGCTGCCATGGCCCGGTCGTGCGCGGCCGGGCGTCGGAGGGGGAAACGAGTGAACGGGGAGCACGTGGGGACCGGGACGCACGTTCCGGTGACTGCAGGGGGACCCACAGGCGAGGCCGGCGTCCTGACGGATGTGCGCCGGCCGAACGCTACCGGGAAGACGGGGCCGGACAGCTATGCCCGGATGACCTGGCTGCGCACCCGCAACGGGCGCGCGCTCGCGGTGCGGGTGGATGAGCCGGCTGACGGCCAGGCAATCGGGGCGCTGGTCATCGTGCCCTCATTCGGCCGGGAGAGCACGGTGCCGTTCCGGCGGCTGCGCGCCCTGGCGGTCCGGGCCGCCGACCGCGGGTACGTGACCGTATCGGTGTGCCTGGGCGGCGACGGCGAGAGCCAGGACCTGGATCCCGGCGCGGACCTGGTCGGGCAATGGCTGGAGGAGGTCGACGCTGCCGTGGCGGCCGCGGCCGCCGCCGTTCCCGGCCGCCCGGTCAACGTGGCCGGCTGGCGGCTGGGCGCCTCGCTGGCGCACGCGCACGCCCAGGCCTGCCAGGCTCAGCCCGGGCTGGCCGCCATCACCGGGCGCATCGTGCTGTGGGAGCCGGCATCCGGCTCCTCCTTCCTGCGCCAGCACCAGAACCTGCGCAAGTTCGCCACCCCGGTCCCGCCGGTGGACTCCGGCGTGGAGCTGTGCGGGGTGCGCCTGAGCGACGCGCAGGCGGCCTCGCTGTCCGGGCTGCCCGGGCCGCGGGCGGCCAGCGGCGAGCGCGAGCACCTCATCAAGGAGCGTGATCGCAAGGAGGTCCTCCAGCTCACCCTGGGCTCGCCGCACCACGTGCTGACCGAGCTGCCGGCCTGCGATGAGATCATCTCGCACTTCCTCAGCGCCGCTGCGGACGCCTTCACTCCCGTCCCGCAGGCTGACGTGGCCACCTGGCGCACCGCCGGCGGGGACCTCATCGAGGAGACCTTCGTCGTGGTCGGGCCGCACCGGCTGCCCGGGGTGGTCACCCGCAGCCCGCAGGCTGAGGCGCGCACCAGCGTCGTCTACACGGCGATCGGCTCCGAGATGCGTTCCGGGCCCGGTAACTGCTGGACCGAGACCGCCCGGGCGCTGGCTCCCAGCGGGGTGGTCGGGCTGCGGATGGACCGGCGCTTCCTCGGCGAGGACACCGATGTCACCAGCCCGCGCGAGCCGTACCCGTACACCGAGACCAGCGTCGAGGACGTCGTCGAGGCGGCCGGGTTCCTGGAGCACGCGGTCGGCGCGCCCGTGCTCGGCGTGGGCGCCTGCTCGGGTGCCTGGTGCCTCATGCGCGGATCGGCCTCGGGGAAATTCTCCTCCCTGCTGGCGATCAACCCGATCCACTGGGATCCGGACCCGGAGCACTACGACGAGGCCTTCTACGAACGCACGTACCAGGCTGAGGGGGCCTTCGCGCAGACGCTCGACGCGGCCGCGGGGGATGCCGCCGGCGCCGGGGGCACCTCCGGCGGTCACCCGAGCTGGCGGGTCCGGATCGACCCGTTCCTGCACGAGCTGGCCATCCGGTTCCCGCGGCTGCGCAGCTGGCTGCGCGGTGACCTGCGCACCGACCGGGTGCCGGCGATGCTGCGCGGGGTTCCCGCGCAGACCACCACGGTTCTTGTCATGGGCACCGGAGAGGCAGCGGTTTTCCGGGCCAAAGGGGGCATGGCCTATCTGGCCGGGGGGCGCCGCGCGGCGAACGTGCGGATGAAAGTCGACCCGGGGGTCGACCACAGCCTATTTGCCCAGGCCAGCCGCGACCGGGTGGAGGAGCTCGTCACTGAGCTCACTACCGGACAGCGCCCTGCTGCCTGACGTGTTTCCGTATCTGCCCTGATCTTCTGGAGTGAGCCGTGAGAGTCCTCATCGTCGCCGTCAACTATGAGCCAGAGCCAACCGGGATCGCCCCGTATGTCACTGGCCTGGCCCGGGGCCTGCTGGCCGCCGGGCACGAACCGCACGTCATCACCGGCGTGCCGCACTATCCGAAGTGGCGTAACTACACCGGGTTCACGGGCCTGCGCCGCCACGAGGTGATCGACGGCGTGCCGGTGACCCGGGTGCGGCACACCATCCCCGACGGCGGGATCGGCCTGGGCCGCGTACTGCTGGAGGTCACCTTCGGGCTGGGCGTGATCACCTCCCGGTGGCGTAAGCCCGATGTCATCCTCACCGTCTCGCCGCCGCTGGTCGCCTCGGCGGCGGTGCTGGCCCGGGCCCGGCTGAGCCGGCGCCGCCCGGCTACCGCGCTGTGGAGCCACGACCTGTACACCCGCGGCATGGCCGAGCTGGGCGACGGGCGCGACTCGTGGAAGGTGCGGCTGGCCAGGGCCGTCGAGGGCACGGTGTACCGCGCCGCCGACGGCATCATCTCCGTGGGCGCCCGGCACCGCGAATGCGCCGTCGGCGAGCTGCGCGTGCCGGCCGGGCGGGTCGAGGTGCACCACAACTGGTCGCACGTGCATGCCCTCGCCGGTGCCGACGGTGCCGCCTTCCGCGCGGCGCACGGGTGGGGGCAGCGCCCGGTCGTGCTGCACGCGGGCAATATGGGCCACAAGCAGGGCCTGGATGCCGTGGTCGAGTCGGCCAGGCTCGCTGAGCGGGAGGGCTCCCCGGTGCTGTTCGCCTTCACCGGCGATGGCAGCGAGCGTCCCCGGCTGGAGAAGCTCGCCGGGTCATGCGCCAACGTGGTCTTCCTGGATCCGCTGCCTGACGAGGAGTTCGCCCAGGCGCTGGCCGCGGCGGACATCCTGCTGGTGCACGAGAAGCCCGGGGTGTCCGAGATGGCCCTGCCCAGCAAGCTGACCACGTACTTCACCGCGGGTAAGCAGGTGCTGGCCGCCGTCTACCCGGTAGGTAACACCGCTGCCCTGGTCGAGGCCGCCGAGGCCGGCAAGGTGGTCGCCCCCGGTGACCCCCGGGCGCTGCTGGACGCGGCGACGGCGATGGCCGCCGACCCGGAGCAGGCGCGCGTCTTCGGCGCCAGCGCCCGCGTGTACGCCCAGGCGCACATGGAATCCGGTGCGGCCGTGCGGGGCATTATCGACTTCCTGGCCTCACTGACCACCGGTTCCCGCGACGTGCCAGCGGTCCCGGCAGGGGAGGTGGCCCAGGCAGGCCCAGCGTCGCCTGCTATGCCGCTCGCCGATGGCGGGCTGGCTGAGCAGGCGGCCGCGAATAACCCATGAGAACCCTGGTCCAGCTCGCCTGGGCCACCTTGGAACGCGCCTTCCCGCGCGTCGCCTCGGCGGTGGTCATGGTGGCGTTCGCCGCGTACACGGCGCCGGCGTCCGTGGGCATCTATAGCTGGGTCGCGCTCACCTTCACGCTCTACCAGGCCGTCGCCGAGAACGCGCTCCGCAACCAGGCGGTGCTGGCGGTCGAGCATCCCAGGCATGTGCGCTCGGTGCGCGTGTCGGCCACGCAGGCGGCCGTCGTCGGATCGGTGGCGATCGCGGGAACGCTGGCCTGGCTGTGGTACACGTACTCCGGCGAGCTGGCCGGCGAGATCCTCGGGCTGACGCCCTTCCTCGTCGTCCCGTTCATCACCACCGCCGGGATCGTCCCGGTGGCCCGGCTGCAGTTCCGGGCGGAGTGGGGCCGGCTGGCCCGGTATCAGCTCATCGCGGCGCTGTGCGGGCTGAGCCTGTCGTTCACGGTCGTGGTGGTGACGCACTCCTCGCTGGCGATGGCGGTGCACCTGCTCACGACCGAGGCGGTCTTCTGGTACCTCGTCCGCAGGCGCTCGGGGCAGCTGTTCATCGAGACCCGCGAGGGCGGGCGCCACCCCCGTAAGGGAATGGGCTCGCTGATCACCCTGGGCACGCTGGGGTGGGCGCAGGGGCAGCTTGAGCGGGTGTTCGTGGGCGGCCTGGCCGGAGTCGGCGTGCTGGGCACGTACTCCACCGCCGTCACGATGGGCCGCAGCCCCGGCGAGGCCCTCGCGGCCGCGACCGCGAACTACCTGCGGGCCTCGGTGTCGGCGGAGCCGAACGCCCGGCGGCATCCCCGGCTGGTCAGCCGGATCACGCTGCTGGCCGCCGGCAGTGCCACCTTGTCGGTCGCGCTGGTCGTGCTGCTCGTGCGCTTCCTCCTGGAGCCCCTGCTCGGGGCCTCCTGGCAGGCGACGCTGGAGGCGGTGCCGACCCTGGCGGTGGCCACGATCCCGTATTCGGTATCGGTCGCACTGCAAATCATGTCCATATATCACGACCGGTCGCGCGCGTCGATCGTGCCGGCGGTACTCGGCGTGTTGTGCGCGCCGGTGATTGGCTGGCTGGCAGTCAGCTCGGTTCATACGGCCGCCTGCATGGTGATTGCCAAGGAACTCATGATCCTGGTCGTCTGTCATCTGCTCGCCCGGATCAAGGGCGCCGGTGCTTCCGTAGCGGCCGCCTGCGCACTGACCCTGGCGGCGCTGGCAATGGTGGAGCTGGTGCTATGAGCTGGCGAGTCCGGGCGGTGCGCCCCGCAACATATACAACGCACGACAATATCGATCGCACTGCGGTGCGAAAGGGTGAGCAGTGATGCCTCGTCTCTCAGTGATCATGCCCGTACTCGACGGGGAGCAGTTCCTGCCCCGGACGCTGCGCAGCCTCGTGCGGACTCTTCCCCGGGATGCCGAAGTCCTCGTCATGGATGACGGGAGCACCGATTCCACTCCGCGCCTGCTCGAGGAGGTGTCCCGGGCCGACCGGCGGTTCAAGGTGTTCCGGCATGAGCAGCCGGCCGGGGTGGCGGCGAGCCTCAACGAGCTGGCCGCTCACGCCGACTGCGACTACCTGGCCCGCATGGACGCCGACGACATCGCGCTGGCGAGCCGGTGGCGCATCTCCGCGCGGCTGCTCGCGCGGGCTGATTTCGTGTTCACCTGGGTGCTGTTCATCGACGATCAGGGGAAGGTCCGCGGGGCCGATCAGCCGGGGCATTTCTCGGTCGGCTCGGTGCCGTATCACCTGGTGTACGGCTGCTGCCTGGTCCATCCGACGGTGTCAATGCGCCGGAGCGCGTTCGACGAGCTCGGCGGGTACGCCGACACCCGGGCCGAGGACTACGAGCTGTGGATGCGGGCCGCCGGGCGCGGTTTCCGGCTGACCCGCTCGGCCGTGCCGGGGCTGCTGTACCGGCGCCACGAGGGACAGGTCACCGGGCGCCAGCCCTGGCTGGACGAGGGGGCCGGGTCGCCGCTGTTCGCCGCCTACGGCGGGCTGCTGCAGTACGTGCTGGGCGAGCAGCCGGAGGGCTGGCGGGAGGTGTTCGGTTCCGCGCTCGGGTCCAGCCGGATCACCCCTGAGGAGGCGGCGCAGGCTGAGGCCATCAACGAGCTGGTCGCCGCGCGGGCCCGGGCCAGGCTGCCCCGGGCCGATGCCGCTCTCGTCTGCTGGCGGGCTGCCCGTGAGCGTAAGCGCATCAGGGCCCGGATCGAAGAACCTGCCTCGGCGAACAGCGGCGAATAGCCGTCTGCCGCGGCGCTCTTTCGCGCAAGATGCCCGTCCGGGCGCGGCCAGCTGCCCCGGGCTGGCTGCCCGCATTGTCATCGCACGCATTTTCCTGCCGGTGCCCGCCCGGCCGGCCCGGAAGGATCACCGCGTGGCATATGCCGCACGGCAGGCCGCTTAACCGCCGGAGATAGGAATTACCGCGCTTTGTGACGGCGCTGCCCCCGGATGCCTTACCCATCCGGGGGCAGCGCCGTTTAGCGGCGCGCTATATCGACATGCGCCCCGGTCCCGGCGGTAAGCGCGGGGCGGTAAAACGACCCGGCCGGGGCGGTTGTGGGTCGCAAGAACGCACACGCCGCCGGAGCGCTTTTCCGCCTATCCCGATATGCTCTCCGAACCTCGTTGGCGCAGGACAGGACTCGCGCGCCCGCCCGGTGCCTGCCGAGCATCCCGGGCCGTTTCGGGCGGGGGAACGGGGCAGCAGATGAGGGGGCGGTGGGCATGGCCCGGGGGGGAATACTGCGCGGCGCGGGGACGCTGGTTTCCTCGCGCGTAGCCGGTCTTGCCTTCACCTTCGTGCAGATCAAGCTGTCGGTGACGTACCTGAGTCCGCACGGGTACGGCCTGCTGAGCACCGCGGTGCTGCTCGTGGGTACCTTCGAGGCGCTCACCGAGCTCGGGCTGGGCAGCATCGTGGTCCGCCGGGTCAGCGGGGGAGCCGACTTGCAGCGCACCGCCGGGCTGGCGAAGGCCGTCGCCATCACCATCATGGGCCCCCTGGTGGCCGTGGCCATCGCCTGCGGGAGCGTGCTGTACTCCGACCCCCAGGTCGTCCAGGGCGTGGCCATCCTCGCGACCGGGCTGGCCGCGACCATGTGGTCGGCCACGTTCGTGCCGATCGCGCAGGTGACCGACGCGTTCGGCGGCATCTCCGCTGCGGACATCGGCGGGCGGATCGCCAGCCTGGCCATCGTCGTCGTCGCGGTCGCCGGCGATCTGGGGCTCGCCGCGTTCTTCGTGGCCCAGCTGGCGGCACCGCTGACCCGGGCCCTCATCTCCCACCTGTGGGGGCGGCGTCAGGGACACTTCCCGCCGGTGTTCGAGTGGCGTGCGATGCGGGATCTGCTGTGCGAGGCCCTGCCGCTGACCTACATCGCCGTCATCAGCGGGCTGTACTTCCAGCTCGACGGCCTGCTGATGACCAAGCTGACCACCCCGTCCGAGGTCGGCGCCTACAACCTGGCCTACCGGATCGTGGTGAACCTGAACATCATCGGCACCGCCGCCGCGGCGGTGCTGATCGCCCGCTACTCGCGGGCGGCGGCCATCGGGGACGAGCGGTACCGGCACGTCCTGCGCCTGTCCGCCCCGCCGCTGCTGGCCCTGTGCCTGCCCGTGGCGACGCTGCTGTGGCCGTTCAGCGATGAGATCGTCGCCCTGGTCGGCTCGGAGGAGTTCGTGCCGATCTCGGCCGGGCCGCTGAGCCTGCTGTGGGTCTCCGCGGCCCTCGCGCTGCTCACCACCGTCATCTCCTCGGCCCTGGTCGCCGGGCACGCGCAGAACTTCCTGGCCACCCTCAACACCATCAACCTGCTGCTCAATCTCGTTCTCAACCTGGTGCTCATCCCGCGCCTGGGGGCCACCGGAGCGGCCCTGGCCCTCATCTGCACGGAGCTGTCCGGGCTGAGCGTCTGCCTGGTCATGCTCACCCGGCGGCTGGGATGGTTCATCCCGGTGCGGGCCATGCTGATCCTGTGCGGCTGCGCCGCGGCCGCCCTCGTGACCGGGCACCTGCTCGCCGGCGTGTGGTGGATCGTGCGGGGCCTGATCATGGCCGTCACCTTCTTCGGCCTGGCGCTGCTGACCCGTGCCGTCACCCCGGCCGGGATGCGCGAGCTATCCGGTGCCGCCTGAGCCGTGCCCGGCGGGGGGGCTGCGCGCGGGGGCGCGTGCCCAGCGGCCAGCCAGCCGTTCCACTACTGAATAGCCATCACTTGACAGGGAGATGCCCGTGACCGACCGAATCTGCATTGAACCGCAGCCGACCGCGCAGACCGCCGCCGGGCAGGCGGCCGTCCCGTTCGGGATCGTGGTGGTCAATTACGGTTCCTCGCGTTTGCTGGCCCGCAACCTCGTCCCGGTCACGGCCGGCTCCTCGCCGGCGTCGGTGGTGGTAGTCGACAACCCCACGACCGGCCAGGAGCGCGCCCGGGTGAAGGAACTGGCTGCCCGGCACGGCTGGGCGGTGGTCACCCCGGAGGAGAACCTGGGGTTCGGCGGCGGGGTGAACGCCGGCGCCCGGGTCGTGTTCGGCTCCGGCGCGCAGGTCCTCGTCGCCATCAACCCCGACGCCACCATCGACGCGGCCGGGCTGGAGCGCCTGGTCGCGGCAGCCGCCCAGCCGATGACCCTGGCAGCTCCGGTGATCCGCACCTCCTCAGGTGAGCCGTGGTTCGACGGCGCCGGGGTCGACCTGTCCAGCGGGGGCGCCGTCGGCAAGGACGAACTCGGCCGCGACGGCGTCGAGCCGTGGCTGACCGGCGCAGTCATCGCCGCGTCCAGGCAGCTGTGGGAACGGGTCGGCGGATTCGACGACGACTACTTCCTGTACTGGGAGGATGTCGACTTGTCCCGGCGGGTCCGGCAGGCCGGGGGTCGGCTGGAAGTGGTCACCGGCGCGGAGGCCATCCACGATGAAGGCGGCACCCAGCAGGCCGGCGGATCCCGGGTGAAGTCCGATATGTATTACTACTACAACATCCGCAACCGGATGCTGTACGCCGACAAGCACCTGAGCGCCTCGCGGCGGCGCAGCTGGCTGCTGCACTCGCTGCCGCAGGCCTGGGCGGTGCTGGTGCGGGGCGGGCGCCGCCAGTTCCTGCACAATCCCAGGCTGCTGCTCACCGCGGCCGAGGCGGTGCGGGACGGGGCGCTGGGGCGGACCGGGGCCCGCGGCGGCACCCGGGCCCGCATCCGCGTGCTGTCCACCTGCCTGCCCCCGCAGGAGTTCCACAACCCCTTCGTCAAGCTCATGGAGAATTCGCTGGAGCGCACCGGCCGGGTGGACGGGCAGTACTTCACATGGCGGGCCGCCTTGCTGGGCCGGTACGACCTGGTGCACGCGCACTGGCCCGAGGATGTGCTGGATGCGACCACGAAGGTGAAGGCGGCCGGCAAGCGGGCGTGCATGGCGCTGTGGCTGGCGCGGCTGAAGCTGGGGCGCGTGCCGGTCGTGCGCACCGTGCACAACCTTGAGCTTCCCTCCGGGATGGACCCGGTCAAGCGGGCGCTCATCGTCACGCTGGACCGGATGACCTCCTACCGGGTGCTCATCAACGAGACCACTCCCCGCCCGGCCGGGCCCAGCTCGGTGGTGCTGCACGGCCACTACATCGACTGGCTGGCCAGCTACCCGAGAGCCGGGCAGGTTCCCGGCCGGATCGCCTACTTCGGCCTGGTGCGCCGCTACAAGAACGTCGGGACGCTGGCCCGGGCCTTCACCGCCACCGCTGAGGATCACCCGGACTGGAGCCTGCGGATCGCCGGGCGTCCCTCCAGCGAGGAGCTGGCCGGCGAGCTGCGCGACATCACCGCAGGCGACGCCCGGGTAGGGCTGACGCTGCGCTACCTCACCGACGCCGAGATCGTCGCCGAGGTGAGCGCTGCGACCCTGGTGGTGCTGCCGTACAAGGAGATGCACAACTCGGGCTCGCTGCTGCTGGCCTTGTCGCTGGCGCGCCCGGTGCTCGTGCCTGACAACATCGCCAACCGGGCGATCGCCGAGGAGGTCGGCCC
>CAMCQD010000011.1 GCA_945876925.1 uncultured Dermatophilus sp. | reverse complement strand
CTCGGCTTCGAGAGCCTCGAGTACCCCGAGTTCCTCGCCAAGAGGAGGGTGCTCATGGCGGGCACCGTAAGGAAGGCATACGAGAGGCTCTGCGAGTAAAAGTTCAGAATTGCAAGCGTGCAGTTGTTCCCTCCCTGCCGCAGGCGGTCTTCGTGGTCTGTCGTCCCAGGTCGCTCCTCGCTCTCTGCCCACTGCCAGACACTGATGAGGTGGCGCAGCTTCGCCTGGCGCTCTCCCGCCACGACGATGGAGACCACCTCGTGGCGTATCGCGGATGGAGATGACGGCTATCAGCACCGTCTTGTCGACGTCCATGGCCACTATCGGCGCGTCCTCGCCGTCGCAGGACCAGCGTCGGCCGTGCGGACCGCATATCCCTGTGGGCTAGGTAATCCCTCACAATGCCCTCACACGTGGCGGCGAGTCCCTCCTCGGCCATGATCGCGGCACCCTCTGTCTTCTCGGACATGGTGACCTCCCTGTGCCAGCGCATTGGGCGAGGGAGAGCGTGGAGGTGTCGGCGCAGAAGCACGCTTTGCTCCTGCGCCGTTCGGGCGCTTCCGACGGGCGCGAGGATAGGGGATGGAGCAGCTGTCCCCGTCGCAGCGGTTGCCGGAAGGGCACCATCGTTCAAGATTGCGCCGCTCCCACAGAAGCGGAGTTACCGGCGGGCAAGTAAGCCTTTCGGAGAAAAGCGGCGAGCAGTGCTTACTGCGCAAGATCGTCGTTCCCCGCATGGGCATGCGACACGGTCGCCTCGGCGAGCTTCCTTACCAAACAGGAGGCACGTGGCGGCGTTCGCAGCGTCCCTCGACGCGGAGGAGAGGTCGGCGTGCTCCAGTATCGCCGAGACGCCCATCCCCGCGAGTGTGACCTCTTAGAGGTCCGCGTTGCCGCAAGCGTCGTAGATCCACCTAATGGCATTTCCTCCAGTCCTCGCGTCTGCTTGATGTGACAGCCATGCTACGACGGACGGGGAGAGACTGATTGCGATGCGTTGCGGGGATTCTCCGTGCACCTGCCGGGAATGCGGTGCCGGAGTGGGCACCCCGCGTATTGTGGAGTTCGCTGTGTTTGATAACCTCTGAGTTGCGGATTTGAGCGTCGGGCACTTTCGGGTCTGAGCACGAAAAACTTTCGGGCCTGGGCATGGGCACGCCGACCATCCCAAAGCTGGACCAACATGTCGTTGCTACGGCTATCGGCATAAGGGGGCCAGAAAGGAAATGATCGGCGTGGACAGGACAGGGGACATGCGCAGAGGGGCGAGAGGCGGGGAACCGACAGCCACGATCGCGAGGGCAGCCGGCGTCTCGGAGCCGACGGCCAGGAAGTGCGCGAGGATGGAGGACCTGTCGCCCGAGCCGCCGAAGAGGAAGGAGCCGGAGAGCGAGCTGCCCGCGCCGCACAGGGAGACGACCGGCTCCTGGCCCGGCGACGACTGCAGGAACTGGCGCAAGCAGCGCCATGCGGCCGTGAGGGTGCATGCGAGGCTCATCGACGGGCGCGGCTGCGACGGCTCCTACTCAACCGTGCAGCGCTACGTGAAGCAGCGCCGGGAGGAGATGGCCCGCGAGCGCGGCCGCAGGGACGCCGAGGGCTTCCTGCAGCTGAGCTGGCTGCCCGGAGAGATCCAGGCCGGCATCGGCGAGGCCGACTTCAGGGTCCGCGGGGCGACCACGAGGGGCAAGTACCTGACCGTCACGTTCCCGCACTCCGACGTGGGGCTCACCCAGGTCTTCTGGGGCGAGACGGGCAATACGTTCTGGAGCGGCCGCGCATCCCCGTGCGGGAAGCGCGGCCGCGTGTGATACGCCGACAGAGGGGGTCGGTCACGAACCAGAACGTACGGTGCCCGGGTCAGGGTTCACATCGCTCGCATCCACCCGCTCGCTGCGACCGTCTGGTGTTCTCTGAAGCATCATACTTTGGAACGATGCGCTTTGCCTGTATACCGCTGAAAATCTCCTAGAGCTGGACGCTAACCAGAAAGTATAAAACCTCCTAGGATTGGAGCGACCATGGCAACGCGCCTCACACGCACGCGGTGGCTGCCCGTCGTATCCGGTGCGGTCGCGGCGGTGCTCGCATGTGCTGCCCTGCCCATGACGGCGCTGGCAAACGACGAGCTGAGCCCCGGACCCTACTCGCAGAGCAGTCAGCTGAGCACCGATGCGTACTCAGCCCTTGGCCTCACCGTCTCGGACGATACCGGTGACGCCGGCACCTATGCCCCCTATGGCAACGACGAGAACGTGAGCACCACCCTGCTGAGCGACGACGAGGTCTACATGGCAGCCAACGGCGCCAGAAACAACGTATACACGCTGCGGGGGAAGCTCAACCAGCTCTACGATGCCAATACATACGCGGAGGGCTTGATTGGCTACACCACGATCTCTGACGATTACGGGGGCATGAGCGGAGCTTATCTGTTCTGGCCCATCAACGAGCTCTACGGTACGAGCAGCGATTCAGGGACAGCCGTGGATATGGTTGAAAAGGGCGTTAGGTACTACTCGCCGCTCAGCGACAACGAGAATGACGTGATCAAGGGCTCCACCTACAACGGATTCAGCGGCAAGTACGCAACCAGCGTCTCGGCAGACCTTGGCAGTGGCTACAAGGACCACGTCGTCGAGCTGCGTGCCTATGGGAGCCAATACTACACCATGGTCGGCAACCGGCAGTTGAGCGGCGCCTTTGCAGTAAAGGTATTCTCGCTTGACACCGAGGGGAACCGCACGGAGGTCGCGAGCCTCAGCCCCACGGTCAATGACAGTCAGATCCAGGTGAATGATTACACTGACGAGCTGTCATACATCCGGACCGGTTACCTGCAGGAGTACGACGCCTACTTCGAAGTGGCCGCCGCGGACGTGGACGCAGACGGCGTGGACGAGGTCTTCTGCTACACGGGCTGCTACAAGGACGAGAACGGCGAGCGCCTGGCCTGCGTCGACATGTGGGACCTGCAGCCCGACAGCTCCTGGAGCCACACCCAGGGGTGGGTGGACTGCGGCCAGGCGTCCTACTACGTCACAGATGACGAGCTTAACCAGATTCGCAACAGCAAGGATGACCCCACCGCTCGAATGCAGCTCATGAAGGCCCCGGTGGTCACCCTGGCCGGCGGCGACCTTGACCGCCGCGGTGGAGATGAGCTTGCCATCACCGTCTCCGCGCCCACGAACCACGACAACCCGACCGACGCAGCCCGCTGCTACATCTACACCTGGGATGACACCGCAAAGCGACTCTCCGCCGTCGTAAACGACGGCTTGGGCAACGACTATATTCCCCTGAGCACGACCGTCGGGGCGACCTCCGCTATGGTCTCCGCCAACTGCACCTTCGGAACCTTCAGGACGAGCGACACTGATACGGCCACGGCCCTCATCATTGCCGGCTGGGACTGCGGTGGCAGCTCAAACGCGGAGTATGCCAACTTCGGCTACCGCTACGTGTACTATGACACATCCCAGGACGATTTCGTCGTCTCCGACTACATCCGCAAGGCCCTCGGCAAGGACGCTGCGCACATCACCGAGACCGCCTGCAAGGACGCGAACCAGGGCGGCCGATACCGTCCGACCCTGGCGCCCTTCGCCCTGGGCGCCGCACGCTTGACCGGCCTCAACCAGGGTGCCGCCGAGAACGACGACGTTCTCATGGGCGGAGACATCTACTCGTTCAGTCTCTCCGCTGGGGTGAGCCTCAACACTCTCGGCAGCATCAGCCTCACCTCTGACCAGGTGAACTCGAACCGTTACACAAAGGGCAAGGAGCAGGTATGGATCGGCGACGTGCGCGTGGGCGCCGTGTCGGGCTCCAGCCAGTACGAGGAGAGCTTCCTCGCCGTCACGGGCGTCCACCGCGACGAGGACCTCGGCAAGGATGACGACTACTACTGGATGGATGTCTCGCACTTCTCTGCCAAGTGGTCTGACGGCAAGCTCCAGGGCTACACCACCGGTGAGGAGGGCGTCATAAACGAGAGCGTCCGTGTCCATGAAACGACGGAGTACGGATGCTGGATCAGCCTGTGCCTGCCCAACGTGGACCACGACGGCATGCAGGTGCGCTTCAAGGCGGCGGCCGAGTACTACACGGCGCCGCAGCTGCTCGCGGTGCTCCAGGGGTCCCCGTACTTTCAGGACCTCCAGGACAGCTATGGCTACCTCAACTACGGCGGGACCGCGTTTGGCTCCGAGTCCAGCAGCGCCTCGGGCTCCGGCTGGTCCATCGAGGGAGAGGCCGGCGTCTTCGGCGAGGCGTCAGGCGGCTTCCTTGGGCGCGTGGAGCTCGAGGGGGAGCTTACGGGCCATGCGGGCTACGAGTACCAGAGCTCCTCGACGCTCTCATACGGTGTGGACTACGACGCGCACGCGGCCGAAGGCAACAAGGCCGTGGTGTACACCGTACCCATCATGTACTACTGGTACGAGGTCAGCGACTCCAGCAGCCCGGAGTGGACGGACGTCGTCATGCCCGTGTTCCTCACGCCGGTCACTGCGGTCGTGAGCCAGGAGACCTGGGACGAGGCGGTCGAGAATTACGACCTCGACGCCAGCGTGAGCAGTGACAGCTCCACGCCGCTCACCTACAAGGTCTCCGACGTCCTCAACAACAGGCAGGGCGACCCGGCCAGCTACGGCGTCGACACCCTGACCAAGACGACCCTGCTGCCTACCGCCAAGCGTGCCTTCACGTACCAGCTTGACGGGAAGGACGCCTGGTCCATAGCCTCGAACGAGGAGGGCGTCGCCACGGCGCAGACCATCGCGGCCGAGAACGAGACCGAGAAGACCGTCGACGTGGGCGGTGCTGTTGCTCTGCAGATAGGTGCCGGCTTCGGCATTGGGGAAAACGAGATCGTTACTGGTATGGTGTTCGGGCTGTCGGGTGGCTACACGACGCTGAAGTCCAGTTCCACGGGCTTCTCGTTCACGGGCACCGTGGACAACCTGCCCGAGGCTGCCGAGGGCTACGGCTTCAGCTGGAGGCTCGCGGTGGACCAGAGCTCCTCCGACATGCCCGTCGACGGCACGCGTCCCGCCACCAACCAGTTCTGGATCGTGGGCTACGACGTCACCAACGTGAAGCAGCCCGAAGTCCCCATGGTGAGTGGCTTTGCCACGACCGGCACCGGCTACGATGCCACCACGGGCAAGGATGCGGTCACCCTGTCTTGGAACGATATCCTGACCTCCGACCAGAAGGCGAATGGCTACAGGTACGCGGTCGCCATGTACCCCGCGAACGATGATGACCACTACAGCTACGCCTACACGCTGGACGGCTCCGCCACAAGCTATGTCTGGGCCGGCCTCTCCACCAGCAGCAGCTACCGCTTTGCGGTGTTTGTCGTGGACGGCACGGGCAGGCAGGCGAGCCTTCGCTCGCCCATCGTGAGCGTGACCACGCTACCAGCCGGCGACGCGATGGCCGTGAGCGGTATCAACATCCAGGGGCAGGCCAACACAGACGACGCGAGCGACACGTCCACCGGCAAGGCGACGCGCAGGATGGGGGAGTCCCTCACGCTTGACATGAGCGGCAGCTACTACGACTCCGGCTCCGCCAATCCGGACAAGCAGCCGCTCTTCCGCTGGTACCGCAAGGAGGCCTCCAAGCCCTACTGGCAGGAGATCTCTGCCGGAGCCACCCTTGGCACCCAGGACGACAGGACCTACACGTCCACCTATGCCATTGACGAGGTGACGGCGGAGGACGATGGCACGGTGTATCGCTGTGACGTGAGTTACAACAATATCGTGGTCTCGTCCCAGACGGTCACCCTTGATGTCACGCACACCTACTCGATCGTCGATTCTGCCAACACGTACTCGGCAACCAGGAAGCGTCTCACCTATCTGGATGCCGACCTGCTCAGGTTCTTCAAGCCGGTCGCAGCCGAGAGCGTGTCCGGACTCAAGCCTGATGAGGGCGGTGCCACGGGCAACGGCACCGCGACCGGTGACCCTACGACTGGAGGTGCCACGGGCAACGGCAACACGACCGGTGACGCTACGACTGGAGGTGCCACGGGCAACGGCACCGCGACCGACGCCACGACCGGTGGCGGAGCCAGCGCTTCCGCTGGCATGGGCACTGCAACCGGCTCCACAAAGGCGGCCTCCGCATCGGGCACGCCCCAGACGGGCGACGGCTCGCTAGGCACCGGGGCGCTGGCCCTCATCGCCCTGGGCGGAGCTGTGTCCCTGGTTGCTGCGCTGGTGCTCCGTCACCGTACCAGGGACCGTGGCTAGCGACCTGTGGGGGCCTGCGTCGGGTGAGAGGACCCGGCACCCGGGATTTCCACGCTGCGGCAGACGGTGACTCGCTGCCGCAGGCCCCGTCCGCCCCTTTGGGCGGACGGGGCGCCTTATTCTAGACGGAGGCTTCGATGCTCAACCAAAAACTGCTGCGCGCCGTGCTGCGCAACACTGGCCTTGCCCGTGCCACGTGGGGGTTTCTGGCGACGTTCGTCGCGGCGTCCGCGCTGCTCGCGCTGGTGGACCCAGGCGTGGACGGCTTTGGCGACGCCCTGTGGTGCTGTTTCCAGTCCGTCACGACCATCGGCTACGGGGACATCACCGTCACGAGCGCCGTCGGCCGCATGATCGTGGTGGCGCTCAGCGTGGTAGGGATTCTGTTCGTGGCGGTGCTCACGGCTGCGGTGGTCAGCTACTGCAACGAGCTCATGCTGGCGCGGCGCAACGAGAGCCTGGCCCTGTACCTGGACAAGCTGGAGCACTTGGACCAGCTGACGCAGGAAGAGCTGGCCGAGCTCTCGCACAGGGTGCGCCGGCTGCGCGGATAGCGGGAGCGGTGCGCGCCGGGCTCGTCTCGGCCGATCTGGCGGTTCGTCGCTGGGGTCCGAGACCCCCTCTGCACCCCATGTCGCCCCCGTCCCGCCGGCAAGTTGTAAAAGAGGGTTCGGCCGCGTCCATCGCACGGCCGAACCCTCATCAGCTAAAGGCCTTAGCCTGTGCCGCGCGGCACGCGCGGCATAGAAAGCCACCCGCTGTGCGGGTGGATGGCAACGATGCTATGCAGCGAAACTCCTCCCCTCCAGGATGGTGATTGTTCAGGTCGCCGGCCGCGGGAGGAAGGAGAGCACAATGGCACAGAAGGCAAGCAGCCTTGCGCACACCAAGTGGATGTGCAAGTACCATATCGTGTCTTGCCCCAAGCATGGGAGAAAGGCCCTCTGCAGCCAATGCCGCAAGGACCTGGGGGAGATCCTCAGGAACCTCTGCCAGTGGAAGGGCGTCGAGATAACAGAGGGCACCTGATGCCGGACCACGTGCACATGCTGGCGGGCATCCCGCCCAAGATCGGCGTGCCGGGCTTCATGGGCTGCCTGAAGGGGAAGAGCGCGCTCCTCATGTCCGGCAAGGCATGCGAACCTCAAGTACAGGTCCGGGAACAGGAAGTTCTGGGCAGAGGGCCACTGCGTCTCGACCGTCGGCATGAACGAGGCCACGATCGCGAAGTGCATCAGGGAGCAGGAAGCTGCAGACATCGCCCTCGGCAAGCTCAGCGTCAAGGAGCAAGAGGACCCGTTCAGCAGGAAATAGGCCGGCACATGCCCGTCTGGCGGGCTAGCCACGAGTCAAGCGGCCATAGGGCCTGAACGAAGCGAAGGCCAGGGACTTGAGTCCCTGGCCGGCATCTATAGGGTCATGCCCTCAGAGCAGACCACCCGCTAAGCGGGTGGTCATGATTAAAAGAGACGCACTACTCCGTGGTCAGGACCTCGGTATCAACTTGGGAGCCATAGACCGTGGTCAGCGTTCCCCAGAACAGGACGCTAGCATCGCCGGTGTCCTCGTAGCGCACCTCGACGTCCGATGGGTCGGACACCGTGATGGCATCGCCTTGGAGCGTCTCGACCCAGTTGCCTTCGGAGTCGAAGTAATCAAAGATCGGCGTCAGCGTGTCGCCCGCCTCGAGTTGCCCCAGGCCGCGACCGAGGACGTAGTCCTGACCAGACATCCGATAGCCCTGAACGTACCCGATGGTCTCGCCATCACCGCGCTCGCTTGCCGTGGGCCAGGTCACCACCAGATCGACCCGCTCCCCGCCGTTGAGAATCGCCGGAATGGTTCCGGAGTAGCGAATCTCGCCATCCCCGGTCTCCTCGGGCGCGTCGCAATAGAACGAGAAGAAGCTGCCGTCAATCGAGAGCCACTCGCCGTCAAAGTCCACCGCGATGTTCCCGTCATCCGTTACCTGGTAGGCATCATCGGTGCCCAACATGAGGTAGCCGTCGTCATAGTTCTGCATGACCGTTATCTGGAAGTCTGCGAAGTCACTCCACAGGCTGTCGTCCATCTCCACGACCCAGTTCGAGCCGTCCGAGGCAAGCTCCAGCTCGTCGGGAAGCTCCTGGTAGGAGAATTCGTTCGAGAGGTCCTCGAACCAGCCCTCAGACGAGAGGGATTCGTTTGCATAGTTGTCGCTCGATGACGACGCGCTTGCCGCCGTGCCCGAGTCCTGGGCGACCTGCGTGCTCGCATACGAGCTGACGATGCCATGGCTCGATGATGTGGGAGAGCTGCCCATGACGCTCAAGAAGTAGTCATAGAAGGCGACGGGCCCCGTATAGCCGATGTCCTCAAGAACCTGGCGTACGTCAGAGTACTGGGAGGCCTCGGAGTACGGGAAGTACATCGCAATGCCGTTGGAGCCCGAAGACGTATCGCTTCGGTACTTGACGCAGCTCGCCACCGCCTCGGACACATCGTCAGCCCCCTCGAAATCCGAGCGGTCGACCATGTCAACGAGGTCGACCTGGTCCACGGAGTCCTCTGCATAGGACTTCGCGCGGGAGCGGGCGCCAGACATGGTCGTGAAGAGGGCGTTATCCGCTTCGATGCTATCGGCGGCCTCGTCAAGGAACGTCGAGAGGCGCTCGTAGACACGGCTGATCTCACGCAGGTCGATGAGGGAGAGGGTCGTATCCTCCTCGCCCGTCTCCGCGTAGTGGGCCGAAAAGTCATCGATGATGGTCTTGCCAAGATCCGTCGTGGCGGTGGAGGGATCAGATTCCAGCTGATTGAGGAAGCCGGTCCACGACCAGCCGTCTCCAGGCTCGGTCTGCTCGGAGGCCACGAGGTAGTCTGCCACGGGCTCCATGGCCCAAGCGCACTCGACCGTGGCCATGAGGCAGGCGTCAAAGCCCACCATGTCAAACGCCACGCCACTCGCCTTGATGGCATTGCGCAGCTGTGAGAGCGTGAGGGCGGAGGCATCGGGATAGTTCTCGTCGTAGCCAAAGCCGCCAATGGTGCCGCCGCCGTGGTCCCAGAAGATGAGGATGTAGCGGTCCGCGGGGTACTCTTTGGCAGCCCACGAGCAGAAGTCCGTAACCTCGTCCTCGTCGAGCATCGTGCCCTCTCCGGCATCCTGGACGAGGCTTGCCTCGCCATCCTCGAGGATCCACCTTTGACGCGTGGAGGGGTCGGCCTCAGGCGAGAAGGACCACTCTGATGCCCCGCCCGTCTCCAAGACCACGTTCACGTTGTCACCGAGGTCGGCCTCGAGCATCTCCTCGATGTCGGCTGATGCCGCGCCGTAGCCGGACTCCAGGTCCGACCCGCACATGTAGACCATCACCGTGGCGCTCTTTGCCGAAGCGACGTCCACATAGTAATCGCGTAGGCCCGCCGTGCCGAGGTCCGCCCCCGGGATGCCCGCAGGCGCGCCTGCGGGCGTCTCGTCCGCGCATCCCGCAAGCCCCAAGCACAAGAGAGAAAGGATGCATGCCAGGGCAAGCGTTGCAATCCCACGCGTGTCCCACACCCTGCTCTTCGTCATCTTCATTCTCTCCTTGCATGCCTAGGGATGCGTTGCCTTGCGACGCGGGGCAGGGGGCTGCCCCCTTTGTCTCCTTGGCCCTACGCGATGGCCTTCCTGGTCTCGATGACGCCGTAGAGGTAAAGCGCAGGCAGGATGATGCCGACAAACGCATTTGCGATGGAGCCACCGTCACCGGTGCTGATGGCGCTCACGATGGCGTAGATGCCGTAGATGACGCTGATGACACCGAGGATGAAGGCGAGAGCGTTCTTGTCGTTGCGCTTGGACGCATTGAGGCCAACGACGCCCACGAAGAGGTTGAGAAGTCCACCGATGAAGGCCACCACGCCGATGACTGCCGCAACGCCGGCCGCGATGCCCAGCTCCTCATCCGCCGAGGCGAAGAAGACGCCCATCATCATGAGCAGGCCAACCACGAGGTTGATGACGGCAAACACGATCATGATGATCGAAGCCACGCGCAGTACGCTGCTACCGGTAGGCTTGCTGCTGTTCTGATCCATTGATCTCTCCTTTGCGAGTTATCACGGCGAGGGCCCGTTGCCCTTCGCTTTCAGGAATGTTATGGAGTTGCGCTTGCCGATGCGTCATACCGAAGTATGACTGGCGGCGGTGAGGCGAAAATTACTTGGCGCGCCTGAAGACGGGCTGCTTCGGTGCCAAAAGCCGGGCATCATGCGGGAGCGTGATGCGGGTCTCCTCGGCGGCCCATGCGGGCACAGGAAGCACCGCCCCCCTGTGGAGGGGGGCTTGGAGGGCGGTGCTATGGGTCTTTGCAACTCCGGTTACGAGGATCTTGGCGTGCCTATTCGACGTCGTTGGAGTCGAAGCGATCGCCGCACTCGGGGCAGAACTTGGGCGGGTGGGTCTGGTCTTCCGGCACCCACCCACACTTGTCGCAGCGATAGCGCGGTTGGGGCGCCGGCTGCGGCCTGGGCGTACCGCACTCCTGGCAGAACTTGCCCTTGTTGGTCGTTCCGCATGCGGGACAGGTCCACCCGTCATCAGCAGTGGCGGCGCCCTGGTGGGCTGCAACGCCGGGCTGTGCCGCAGGCTCTGGTGAGGTCATGCCCGGAGCGGGCGCATCCCCTGCTCTGGTGGCCGCAACGTCCGCTGACACGGCGCCGGCGGCAACACCCACGGAGCGGTCCGCCCCGGCACCCGCGGGGGCGCCAGCCATGCCGCCCTGGGGCGCGTTGGGGTAGCCGTCCTGTCCCTGGGGGAACCCGCCTTGTCCACCCTGCGGATAGCCACCCTGCTGCGGATAGCCTTGTCCGCCCTGCGGATAACCGCCACCGGGATAGCCGCCCTGGCCCATCTGGAAGAGGTTCTGGGGGTTCATGCCACCCATTCCGCCTGCCATCTGAGCCATGTTCATGCCGGCAAAACCCAACATGGCCCCGTTGCTGTTGCCGGCGGCAGTGCGCATGGCGTCACCTTGGGCAGAGGCGAGGTTGGCGGCCGCCATGCGCGGGTCACGCATGACCGCAGTGCGCTGCAGGTTCTTGATGGCCTTCTCGTCCTCGGGGTCTGCCGCAATGGCATTGACTCCAAAAGCCACGATCTGGATGCCGCGGGTCTCTCGCCACTTCTTCGAGAGGATGTCCGAAAGCGCCTGGGAGACCTCTTCGGTGTGCGCCGGGACGGCGGAGTAGCGTATGCCCATCTCGGAGATGCGCGCGAACGCCGGCTGCAGGGCGGTGAGCAGCTCGCTTCTCAGCTGAGAGGCAATCTGGTCGCGCGTGAACTCGTCCTCGACGTTTCCGCATACATTCTGGTAGAACAGCAGCGGGTCGGCAAGCTTGAACGAGAACTCGCCGTTGCACCGCACGGCAATGTCCATGTCCAGACCGATGTTGTTGTCGACCACGCGGAAGGGCACCGGCGTTGGAGTGCCATAGCGGTTGCCCATGACCTCCTTGGTGTTGAAGTAGTACACGCGCTGGTCAAGGCCTGTGTCACCACCAAAGGTGAAGCGCTTGCCTATGTTCTTGAACGTATCGACGATGCCAGAGCCGAGACTGCCCGCAAAGACGGAGGGGGCAGCCTTGGAGTCGTAGGTGAACTCGCCCGGCTCGGCACAGAAGTCCACGACCTTGCCCTGCTCGACGATAACCATGCACTGTCCATCGTTGACCACGACGATCGAGCCGTTCGAGATGATGTTGTCGTCACCCTTTGTGTTGGAGCTGCGAGACCCGACGCGCTTCTGACCCTTGGCGCACAGGACATCAGCATCGAGCGACTCGCAGTAGATCATTTCCTTCCACTGGTCGGCGAGGTTGCCCGTGAGGGCACCAAGGGCCGCCTTGATGAGTGCCATGGGAAAGCCTCCTTACTTGTGGCGCCTCACGCTACTCCTGCAGGTCGCGCATCACGCGAGCCATGATCTTGGCCTCATCGCTGGACATGATGAAGGGGTGGCCGTCAATGATGAGCTTGCCTCCGTCGCGCTCGATCCTGCACTCGTCGTAGTCGTC
>CAMCQD010000010.1 GCA_945876925.1 uncultured Dermatophilus sp. | reverse complement strand
ACCCGCCGGCCAGCGAGCCCGGCACCACGACCTCGCCGGCGACGGGAACCACCACGGCACCGGCCCCGGATGCGCCGGTGACCACCGGCCCGGCCCTGCCGACCGCGCCCGGCAGCAAGGACTCCAGCCCGGTCACGACCCCGGGCGGAGTCCTCACCGGGACCACCCCGGCGCTACCCGGCAGCCAGCCTTCCCGTCCCACCGCCGGGGCGACGGCCACGACGTTGCCGGCCACCCCGGGGACCTCGGTGCCGGGCCCCGCGACGGCCACCACTACAATCGCGGAATGAGTTTGCCTTCGTCGCAGCCGGGTGCCACTCCGTTCGACCAGATCGGCCTCACTTTCGATGACGTTCTCCTCCTGCCGGGGGAAACCGACGTCATCCCGAGTGAGGCCGATACTTCTACCCGGTTCAGCCGGAATATCGAACTGAGCATCCCGCTGGCCTCTGCGGCGATGGACACCGTCACCGAGGCCCGCATGGCCATCGCGATCGCCCGCCAGGGTGGTATCGGCGTCATCCACCGCAACCTGCCGATCGCCGAGCAGGCGGCCCAGGTCGACCGGGTGAAGCGTTCCGAGAACGGCATGATCGCCGACCCGGTGACCACCTCCCCGGCGGCCACCATCGCCCAGGTCGACGCGCTGTGCGCGCAGTTCCGCATCTCCGGGCTGCCCGTAGTCGACGAGGCCGGGCACCTGCTGGGCATCATCACCAACCGCGATCTGCGGTTCGAGGCCGACCGTTCGCGCCTGGTGCACGAGGTGATGACCAAGATGCCGCTGGTCACCGCGCCGGTCGGGGTGGCCCGTGCGGATGCCCTGGCGCTGCTGGCGGCTAACAAGATCGAGAAGCTGCCGCTGGTGGACGAGCAGGGCCGCCTGCAGGGGCTCATCACCGTCAAGGACTTCACCAAGACCGAGATGTACCCCAACGCCACCAAGGACGCCTCCGGGCGGCTGCGGGTCGCCGCGGCGATCGGCTTCTGGGGCGACTCCTGGGAGCGCGCGATGGCCCTCATCGACGCCGGCGCGGACGCCCTGGTGGTGGACACTGCCAACGGGCACGCCACCGGGGTGACCGGCATGATCCGCCGCCTCAAGGAGCACACTCGCGGACTTGACGTCGACATCGTCGGCGGCAACGTGGCCACCCGGGCAGGTGCCCAGGCCCTCATCGATGCCGGCGCCGACGCGATCAAGGTCGGCGTCGGGCCGGGGTCCATCTGCACCACGCGGGTCGTGGCCGGGGTGGGCGTGCCCCAGGTGACCGCGATCTACCAGGCCTCGCTGGCGGCCGCCGCCGCCGGGGTGCCGGTGATCGGCGACGGCGGGCTGCAATACTCCGGGGACATCGCCAAGGCGCTGGTCGCCGGCGCGGATTCGGTCATGCTCGGCTCCCTGCTGGCCGGCTGCGAGGAGAGCCCGGGCGAGCTGGTGTTCATCAACGGCAAGCAGTTCAAGAGCTACCGGGGGATGGGGTCGCTGGGCGCCATGCAGAGCCGCGGCCGGGGGAAGAGCTACAGCAAGGACCGCTACTTCCAGGGCGACGTCAGCGATGACGACAAGGTCGTGCCCGAGGGCGTCGAGGGCCAGGTGGCCTACCGCGGGCCGCTGGCCGCGGTGGCGTACCAGCTCGTCGGCGGGCTGCGGCAGACCATGTTCTACGTCGGTGGCCGCAGTGTGCCCGAGCTGAAGGAGCGCGGCCGGTTCGTGCGGATCACGGCGGCCGGCCTGAAGGAGAGCCACCCGCATGACATCACGATGACGGTGGAGGCGCCTAACTACGCCGGCCGTTCCTGACCCCGCCGGTGCCGTCGGCGTTCCTGGCCGGACACGCCCGCCGGGTACGCCCATGCCACGGGCCCGGCGAGCGGGCGGCTGCGCTCAGGTGAGGCTGATCATAGGCATGAGCAGCGCATGGTGCGGGGCTGGGCCCGGCGGGCGGTGAGGCCGCCGGCTCGTCCGGCCACCGGCGCGGGGACCGTTTCCGAACTGCGCGGATACCTGGCTTACGGCTCTCGCCAGGCGCATTGGGCGCTAGCGGAGGCGCTGACCGGGCCCCGGCGGGCACGGCGGCCGCTGCTCCAGTGGTGCGGAGTGCATACAACAGGTGTTGCGCACCGTGGCAACGGGGCCACATCCCCTTGACATCTTGGTCATCTGTATATTTGTCCAGGGGCGATTAACGGGGCCCGGCTGGCTCGCGCGGCGCGCTGCCGTCGGCGGGATCGAGAACGCGGGGCGCCGGAGGCCGGCGCCAGGCCAGCCGCCCGGGGGAACGCCGGACACGGGCCCTGCGTGCCGCCGTCCGTCACGGCCCGGCAGCAGGCCGCCGTGACACCAACGCGATTCACGGGGAGAGGGGAACCGATGAAGGCAGTCATCCTTGCGGGTGGCCTGGGCACGCGGCTGAGCGAGGAGACATCGCTGCGACCCAAGCCGATGGTCGAGGTCGGGGGATATCCGATCCTGTGGCACATCATGAAGACCTACTCGGCGCACGGGATCAGCGATTTCATCGTGTGCTGCGGTTACAAGGGCGAGGTCATCAAGGACTACTTCGCCAATTATGCGCTACGTCACTCCGATGTGACCTTCGACCTGGGCAGCGACACCGTGCAGGTGCACAGCCGCTCGGCCGAGGACTGGCGGGTCACGCTCGTGGACACCGGCGCCGACTCGATGACCGGGGGGCGCCTGCGCCGGGTGCGCGAGCACATCGGTGATGAAGCCTTCTGCTTCACCTACGGCGATGGCGTCTCCGACGTCGACATCACCGCCGAGATCGCCTTCCACCACGAGCAGGGCATGCAGGCCACGATGATGGCCGTGCAGCCCGCCGGCCGCTTCGGCGCCCTCGTCCTGGGAGAGAACCAGACCCGCATCGAGAGCTTCATGGAGAAGCCGCAGGGTGACGGTGCCTGGATCAACGCCGGCTACTTCGTGCTGGAGCCGGGCGTCATCGACTACATCGACGGTGATGACACCGTCTTCGAGCAGGAGCCGCTGCGCAACCTGGCCCACGCTGGCCAGCTGAACGCCTTCAAGCACGAAGGGTTCTGGCAGCCGATGGACACGCTGCGCGACCGCAATCTGCTCGAGAAGCTCTGGAGTGAGGGCAAAGCGCCCTGGAAGGTGTGGAACTGACCATGAAGATCCTCGTCACGGGAACCGACGGCTACCTGGGGTGCCTGCTGGCACCCCTGCTGGAAGAGGACGGCCACGAGGTGGTCGGCCTCGACACCGGCTTCTACAAGAACGGCTGGCTGTACAACGGCCTTGAGGTGACCCCGCGCACCATCGCCAAGGACATGCGCGACCTCACCGCCGGGGACCTGGCCGGGTTCGACGCCGTGGTCGCCATGGCCGAGCTGTCCAACGACCCCGTCGGTGACCTGGTCGGCCCGCTCACCTTCGACATCAACCACAAGGGCTCGGTGCACGTGGCCGAGGTCGCCAAGGCCGCGGGGGTGGAGCGTTTCGTCTACATGAGCTCCTGCTCGGTGTACGGCGTCGCCGACGGCGAGGTCGACGAGACCAGCGCGGTCAACCCGCAGACCGCGTACGGGGAGTGCAAGTACCTCACCGAGCAGGACCTGTGGAAGATGGCCGGCGAGGGCTTCCACCCGACCGCGCTGCGTAACTCCACCGCCTTCGGCGCCAGCCCCCGGCAGCGGTTCGACATCGTGCTCAACAACCTGGCCGGCCTGGCCTGGGTTGAGAAGAACATCGCGATGACCTCCGACGGCACCCCGTGGCGCCCGATGGTGCACGCGCTGGACATCTGCAAGGCCATCCGGCTGGTCCTGGCCGCCCCGGTGGAGAAGGTCTCCGGGGAGGTGTTCAACGTCGGCTCGTACGCCAACAACTACACCGTCAAGCAGATCGCCGAGACCGTCGCCGCCGAGTTCCCCGGCTGCGAGCTGAGCTTCGGCCCGCCCGGGCAGGACAACCGGTCCTACAAGGTCCGCTTCGACAAGATCGAGCAGGTCCTGGGCTTCTCCTGCGACTGGGACCTCGCCCAGGGTGCCCGGCAGCTGCACGAGGTGTTCGAGCTCATCCAGCTCGACGCCGGCACGTTCTACGGCCGCGGCCACACCCGGCTCAAGCAGATCCGCCACCTGCTGGAAACCGGCCAGGTCGACGCCCAGCTCTTCTGGAAGAAGGTATCCGCATGATCTTCACCCCCACCGCCGTCGACGGCTGCTGGATCATCGACCTCAAGCCGTTCGAGGACGAACGCGGCGGCTTCGCCCGAACCTTCTGCGTCGAGGAGTTCGCCGAGCACGGCATCCCCACGGAGGTCAAGCAGGCCAACATGAGCTGGAATGCCAGGAAGGGCACGATGCGCGGCATGCACCGCCAGATCGCGCCCGCGGCCGAGGGCAAGCTGGTCCGCGCGGTCCGCGGCACCATCGTGGACTGCTGCCTCGACCTGCGCGAGGACAGCCCCACGTTCGGTAAGAACGTCATGGCTGAGCTGTCGGCGGACAACCACCGCGCGCTGTGGATCCCGCCGTACTGCGGGCACGGCTACCTCACCCTGACTGACGACACCGAGGTCACCTACCAGGTCTCGGGCATGTACTCGCCCGAGCACGAGCGCGGCCAGCGCTACGACGACCCCGCCTTCGGCCTGAACTGGCCCATCCCGGTCGAGGTCATCTCCGAGAAGGACAGGTCCTGGCCGGACTGGGACGGCAAGGAGTTCCCGAAGTGATCATCACCGACACCCTGCTGGCGCAGCGCGCCGCCGAGGGCAAGCCCCTGCGCGTCGGCGTCGCCGGCCCGGGCTTCATGGCCAAGGGCCTCATCAACCACATCACGAACACCAAGCCCGGCATGGAGGTGGCGGTCGTCTACGCCCGCACCCCCGCCAAGGGCGTGTTCGCCTATGAGAACGCCGGCATCGCCGCCGATCTCATCAAGGTGGTCAGCACCGCTGAGGAGATCGACGCGGTCGTCGCCGGCGGCGGCTACGCGGTCACCTCCGACCACGAGGCGATGACGTCCTGCGCCTCCGCCGAGGTCATCATCGACTGCACCGGCTCGGTCGAATTCGGCGCCCACCTGGCGCTGGCCACGCTGGCCGGGCGCAAGCACCTCGTGCTCATGAACGCCGAGGTCGACGCCACCATCGGCCCGATCCTCAACGCCAAGTTCGAGGACGCCGGCCTGGTCTACACCGGCTGCGACGGCGACCAGCCGGGCGTGCAGATGAACCTCATCCGGTTCGTCCGCGGCCTGGGCCTGACCCCGCTGGTGGCCGGCAACATCAAGGGCCTGCAGGACCCGTACCGCAACCCCGCCACCCAGGAGGGGTTCGCCAGGAAGTGGGGCCAGGACCCGCACATGGTGACCAGCTTCGCCGACGGCACCAAGGTGAGCGTCGAGCAGGCGCTGGTCGCCAACGCGGCCGGGTTGTCGGTGCACCGCCGGGGCTGCCTGCAGCGGGACCACCGCGGCCACGTGGACGAGCTGACCGGCATGTACGACATCGACGAGCTGCGTGAACTGGGCGGCGCGGTGGATTACGTGGTCGGCTCAAAGCCGGGGCCGGGCGTGTACGTGCTCGCCGAGCACCCCGACCCCAAGCAGCAGCACTACCTCAACCTCTACAAGCTGGGCGAGGGGCCGCTGTACAGCTTCTACACGCCCTACCACCTGTGCCACTTCGAGGTGCCGGACACGGCCGCGCGGGCCGCCCTGCTGGGCGACGCCACCATCAAGCCGCTGCGGGCGCCGCACAAGGTCGAGGTCATCACGATCGCCAAGAAGGACCTCAAGGCCGGGGAGACCCTCGACGCGCTGGGCGGGTACACGTACTACGGCGAGTGCGAGAAGGCCCCGGTCGCCGCGGCCGGGCGGCTCATCCCGGTCGGCCTGGCGCAGGGCTGCGTGCTCACCCGCGACATCGCCAAGGACGAGGCGATCAGCTACGACGACGTGCAGGTGCCGGCCGGGCGGCTGGCCGACCAGCTGCGTGCCGAGCAGGACGCCACCTTCCCGCAGCCCGCGGCGGGAGAGCCGGCATGAGCGCCCACGCCGTGGCCAGCGGGCGCCCCGCAGGCCAGCCCGGGCCGGGCGTGTACGACTTCGTCGTCATCGGCGGCGGCATCGTCGGCCTGGCGACTGCGATGGAACTGCTGGTCAAGCGGCCCGGGGCGAGCCTGCTCGTCATCGAGAAGGAAGACGACGTCGCCGCCCACCAGACCGGGCACAACTCCGGGGTGATCCACGCCGGGATCTACTACACCCCCGGCTCGCTCAAGGCCCGGCTGTGCAAGGCCGGGGCGGTGCGGGTGCGTGAATTCGCCGATGAGCACGGCATCCCGTACCGCAACACCGGCAAGCTCATCGTCGCCACCGACGACGCCGAGCTGGAGCGGATGAACGCGCTCTACGAGCGGGCCCTGGTCAACGAGCTCGACGTGGAGAAGATCGACGCCGCCGAGTTGCGCCGCCGGGAGCCGAACATCACCGGGGTCGGGGCGATCTACCTCACGACCACCGGCATCATCGACTACCGGCTGGTGTGCCGGAAGATGGCCGAGGTCATCGAGGCGGCCGGGGGCACGGTCCGGCTCAGCACCACCGTGGCCGGTATCACCGAGAGCCTGTCCGAGGTGCGCATCGACGTCGTTCCCTCCCGCGCGCCGCGGGGCACCGAGCGGGAACAGGTCTACGCCGCCCAGCTCATCGTGTGCGCGGGTATCCAGGCCGACCGGCTGGCGGCGATGGCCGGGCTGAACCCGCAGTTCCAGATGGTGCCCTTCCGGGGCGAGTACTACCGGCTGCCGGCCAGCAAGAACGACATCGTCTCGACGCTGATCTACCCGGTGCCCGACCCGGCGCTGCCCTTCCTCGGGGTGCACCTGACCCTCATGATGGACGGCGGCGTCACCGTCGGCCCGAACGCCGTCATGGGCTTCGCCCGCGAGGGCTACCCGAAGTGGTCGGTCAACCCTGCCGACGTGGCGGATTTCGCCCGATTCAAGGGCTTCTGGAAGCTCGTTCCCGGGGTGCTGCGCACCGGCCTGGCGGAGCAGTGGAACTCGATGTACAAGCCGGGTTACCTCAAGCTCATCACCAAGTACTGCCCGCAGCTGACCACTGCCGACCTGACTCCCGAGCCGGCCGGCATCCGGGCGCAGGCGGTCATGGCGGACGGGTCGATGGCCGAGGATTTCCTCTTCCTGGAGACCCCGCGGATGACGCACGTGTGCAATGCGCCCTCCCCGGCGGCGACCAGTTCGATGCCCATCGCGGAGCTCATCGCCCAGAAGGTGCTCTCCCGCTGAGTGCGGCGCCAGGCGCCCTGATCGGATGCGAGGCCGGTGGCCCGCAGCCTGCTCACTCCGGCAGGTTGCGGGCCACCGGTTTCTCACGTCCCCGGGCCGGTCACATGCTCGGAGTTACCGCACGGCCGTGATCGATCCGGGGGCGTCAGGAGGTGGCCTGCGGGGCGGCGTCCGGGGCGGAGATGGTCTGATCGGCCACCGACCAGAAGTGGGCGCGCAGGGCGTACCGGTCTTCCTCGACGATCTCGTACACGTTGATCCGCATCGACAGGTCGCGCAGCAGCGCCCGGTCGACCTCGGAGGGGATGGAGGGCCGGTTGGCCCGCAGACGGTGCAGGTCGTCGTCGCTGGCCGATTCCAGCCACCCGGCGAGCACGCTGCGGCAGACCGCGTCGATGCTCTCGGTGTCGGCGTCGTGCAGTGCCGGGGTGCCGTCGGCCCGGCGGCTGGAGTACAGGTCCGAGACGACGACGTCGTCGGCGTACCGGGTCGTGGAGTACACCAGGGATGCCTTCTCGGCGGCGCGGGCCTGGCCCCGGGTGCCGTGGCTGGTGCCGTTGGAGGCGGCGGCGCGGCCCGGGGAGGCCGTGCCATTGGAACGCAGCTTGCCCAGCACGGCCGGGGTCGGGTGGGCCGGGGCGGGGGGCTTTCCCGCGCCGCCGGGGGCGCCGGGGCCGGTCTCCTCGCCGGTCTCGGCCGGGCCCGCTGAGGAGATCGCCCGCATGGCCGCGGCTGCCTGGTCGTCGCCGACCAGCCGCTGGGCCTGCTCGCTGCGCGGCAGGCGGGTGACCGTCTGGTCGATGGTCGCGGCATCGATGAGGACGACGCCGTCGGCTTCCATCTGCAGGTGCCGGGCCACCGCGTGCGGGGTGTCCTGGGCGCTCGGCACTGCCAGCACGATGACCTGCACCCCGTGGTCCTGGGCCTCACCGACGGCTTCGGACAGGTCGTCGTCCCCGGAGAGCAGGTAGGCGATGTCGATGGCGCGGTTGCGGGCCTGGCGGACGAGGTCCAGCCCCAGGCGCAGGTCGACGCCTTTCTGCTCCCCTGAGTAGCTGCGCCGCCCGAGCCGCAGCTTGACCCGCGGCATGAGCCCGAGCTTGACCTGATCCGGGTCGGGGGAGCCGCTGCTGCCATTTCCGGAGTCGTACCAGTTGACCCGCATGAGCGGTAGCTGGCTATCGTTCTCGACCTGCTCTACCAGGCGCGTGACGAGCTGCTCGTGGTCGAACCGGACCGAAGCGCGCAAGGAGGTGCCGGATACCCGGGTTGCGGCAGAAGCGAGCAGGTAGCCGGCGTCTATATATAAGGCTGAGCAGGACCGCATCTGCTCATCATTCCATGCCCCTCGCAGCGCTGGCCGCCCGCCCCGCCGCCTCGCCTGCGGGGCCGTGCCCGGCGGCGGTACCCGCACGCGCGTGCGGACCCTGCCGGGGCGCGGAACTGCGGTGCGCCCGCGCCCTCGTGGCCGGCACTGCCCCGGCCGCGCGGGGGTGGAGCGGTGACTGAGATCGAGATCGGCCGGGGCAAGCGCGGACGGCGCGCCTACTCCCTCGACGACATCGCCGTCGTCCCCTCCCGCCGTACCCGCGACCCGCAGGACGTCTCGCTGTCCTGGCAGATCGACGCCTACCATTTCGAACTGCCGTTCATGGCCGCGCCGATGGATTCGGTGATGTCGCCGGAGTCGGCCATCGCCTTCGGCCGGATGGGCGGCGTCGGCGTGCTCAACCTCGAAGGCCTGTGGACCCGCTATGAGGATCCGCGCCCCCAGCTGGAGGAGATCATCTCCTGCGGTCCCGCCGACTCGACGACGGTCATGCAGCGGATCTACTCCGAGCCGGTCAAGGCCGAGCTCATCGCGCGGCGGCTGGGCGAGCTGCGCAGCGGCGGCATCGTCGTGGCCGGCTCGCTCACCCCCCAGCGCACCCAGGAGCACTGGCGGACCGTCATCGACGCCGGCGTGGACCTGTTCGTCATCCGCGGCACCACCGTGTCGGCCGAGCACGTCTCCAGCCGCAGCGAACCGCTCAACCTCAAGCGGTTCATCTACGAACTGGACGTGCCGGTCATCGTCGGCGGCGCCGCCACGTATCACGCCGGGCTGCACCTCATGCGCACCGGGGCGGCCGGGGTGCTGGTCGGCTTCGGCGGCGGGGCGGCCCACACCACGAAGCGCACCCTGGGCATCCAGGCGCCGCTGGCGACGGCGATCGCCGACGTGGCCGCCGCCCGGCGGGACTACCTGGATGAGTCCGGCGGCCGGTACGTGCACGTCATCGCCGATGGCGGCATGGGGCGTTCCGGGGACGTCGTCAAGGCCATCGCCTGCGGTGCCGACGCGGTCATGCTCGGCGCCGCCCTGGCCCGGGCCACCGACGCCCCCGGGCGCGGGTTCCACTGGGGTGACGAGGCGCGCCATCCCGAACTGCCGCGCGGGGAGCGCGTCGAGGTCGGCAGCGTCGGCCCGCTGCAGGAGATCATGTTCGGCCCGGGCCGCAGCGCCGCCGGGTACACCAATTTCGTCGGCGCCCTGCGCCGCTCGATGGCGACCACCGGGTACCTGGACCCCAAGGACTTCCAGCGGGTCGGCGTGGTCACCTCACGCGAGTCGGACTGAGCCGTCTCATGGGCGGCCCGGGCGTGCTCATCGACCAGGAGCTGGGCGGCCGGCTCGACCCGTCCTGGGTCGAGCATCTGGCCTCGTTCGCCGTCACCTCCCCGAACGCGCCCCGCAGCGCCCCGCCGGCGCCGTTCACCGGTGAGCCGCTGGCCACCTTGCCGATGTCGGCGCCCGAGGACGTCGCCGTCGCCTATGCCGGTGCCCGCGCGGTCCAGCCCAGCTGGGCGTATCTCCCGGTGGCCGCGCGGGCGGCGATCCTGCTGCGGTTCCACGACCTGCTGCTGGCCGCGCAGGTGGAACTGTGCGATCTCATCCAGCTCGAGACCGGTAAATCCCGCCGGTCGGCCTTCGAGGAGGTCGTCGAGCTGTGCACCGCCTGCCGGTTCTATGCCCGCACGGTCGGGCAGGTGCTGGCCGAGCGGCGTCACTTCGGTACTTTCCCGCTCATCACCCAGGTGGTGGTGAGCCGCCGCCCGGTCGGGGTGGTCGGCGTCATCGCCCCGGCCGCGGCTCCCCTGTCGGCCGGGGTGGCCGATGCGGTGGCGGCGCTGGTGGCCGGGAACACCGTGGTGCTGCGCCCGCATTCACGCTCCTCGCTAGCGGCGCTGCGGGCGGCGGAGCTGCTGCAGCGGGCCGGGTGCCCGCCGCGGGTGCTGCAGCTGGTGCTCGGCCCGGGCGATTTCATCGGCACCCGGGTGGTCGATGAGGCCGATTACGTGTGCTTCACCGGTTCTCCCCGGGTCGCCCGCTGGGTCGCAGCCCGGGCGGCCGGGCGCCTGGTCCCGGCTAATGTGCAGGTGATTGGTTCCGGGGCGGCGTATATCGCCCCCGACGCCCCGCTGGAGCGGGCCGCCGAGGGGGTCACCCGGGCGCTCACCTCGGTGGGGTCCTCGAGCTGCTATGTGTCCCGGGTGCTCGTGCACCGCCAGGTGGCCGCCGCATTCACCGAGCTGCTGGCCGGGGCAGTCGGCCAGGTGCGCCTCGGCCCGCAGCTGAGCTACGACGTCACCATGGGCTCGACGTTCTCCCCGGAGCACCGGGACGCGGCACTGGCCCGGATCGAGGCGGCCCGCGCGCACGGCGCCCGGCTGCTGGCGGGGGGACGGGCCCGCCCCGACCTGGGTCCCTGCTTCGTCGAGCCGGCCGTGCTGGAATGCCCTCCCGGTGCTCCGGCGCCGCCGCCGGAGCCGGGACCGCTGCCCGGTGAGGCCGCCGCCGGGCTCGCCGGGGCCGACCTGCCCGTGCCGGTGGCGCTGCTGTCGCTGGTCGGGACGGAGACCGAGGCGGTGCGCGCGCTGAGCGCCGCCCGGGACGGCGACGGCGTCAACACCGCCTACCTGTGGACCCGTGACCGGCTGCGCCCGGCCCGGGTGGCCCGGCGGGCCGAGGCCGGCACCGTCATCGTCAACGGGCACGAGCCCGCCATGGCCGGGGGAGCGGCGCCAGCCGGCGGGGGGCGCGGGGGCGGCCTGGGCCGGCGGCACGGGATCGACGGCATCCTCGCCTGCACTCAGACGCACTCGATCGCGGTCCGCCGCGGCCCGGCATCGCCGTGGCGGGATGACGAGCGGACCGCCGCCGCGGTCACTGCCGCGCTGCGGCTCATGCGCGTCCTCGGCCGCAGGTAGCCGCCGCTTGTGAGCACGGGTTCTGCTGGCGTGCCGCAGGATCCGGCCGATTCGCCCGCCGGTGTCCGGCCGCAGGGGACGGGGGAGTCGATTAGCCTGTGATCGTGCTGCAGATGGCCCTCCGACCCCGCTGGCTGGGCCTGCTGGCGCTCGTGCTGCTCATCGTCGCCGCCTTCGGCTGGCTGGGCATGTGGCAGCTCAACGTGGCCCGCGACACCTCGCGCCGGGAGGCCCTGGAGCGGGCCGCCGCCACCCCGGTCGCTTCTATCGGGCAGGTGCTGCCGGCGAGCACGCCGCTCACCGCCGGGCTGGTCGGGCGCACGGTGAGCGCGACCGGCACCTACGACGCGGCGCATCAGCTCATCGTCACTCCCCGCCAGCTGCACGGCCAGGCCGGCTGCTGGGTGATGACCCCGCTCATCGTCGACGGGGCCGCCCTGCCGGTGGTCCGCGGCTGGGTCGCCGATCCGGCGCAGGCGCAGCCGCCCCCGTCCGGGCAGGTGACGGTGACCGGCGCGCTGGCCCCGCCGGAGTCGGCTCCCGGCGCGCCGGTGGCGCTGCCCGCCGGGCAGGTCGCCACCATCGACCTGGCCCGCCTGGTGAACGAATGGGACATGCCTACGTACAGCGCGTTCATCTACCTGGCCGCCGAGACGCCTCCGGCCGCCTGGACCCCCGCCGTCGTGCCCTCGCCGGCCGGTGTCCCGGAGGGGATCGCCTGGCGCAACCTGGCCTACGCTGCCCAGTGGTGGCTGTTCGCCGCGTTCGCGGTGTACATGTGGGTCCGGATGGTGCGCGATGACGCCGCCGGTGCCCCCGGCCAGCCTGCCGACCCCGCCCGAGGAGGCACCTCAGCATGACCGGTACCCGCGTTGATCAGCAGGACTACACCCCGGAGCAGGTCAGGGCCGCCAAGGCGGTGCGGCTGTTCCAGGTGATGGCCATCGTGGTCGGCTGCGGGCTGCTGCTCCTGCTGCTGGAGATGGTGCTCAAGTACGGGTTCGGCAATCACCTGCTCGACTGGTGGGCGATGCCGCACGGTTTCATCTACATGATCTACATGGGCACGGTGCTCCACCTGTCCTCGGCGATCCGGATGCGGCTGCTGCCCACGGTCGGGGTGATGCTGGCCGGCTGCGTCCCGTTCCTGTCCTTCTACGTCGAGCACCTGGTCACCCGCTCGGTGCGCCGCCAGTACGGGCTGGGCTGAGGCTCCCGCCGGGGACCCGGCGGGAGGGCACCTGCCGTCCGGGGGCTAGAATGTGCAGGTGAGCGACGGATTGCACTCTCGTCCTGTTCTGGTCGTCGATTTCGGGGCGCAGTACGCCCAGCTGATCGCACGCCGGGTGCGTGAGGCGAACGTGTTCAGCGAGGTAGTGCCGCATTCGGCCTCCGCGCAGGAGCTGCTCGCCCGCGATCCCGGGGCGATCATCCTGTCCGGCGGGCCGTCCTCGGTCTACGCCCCGGGTGCCCCCGGGCTCGACCCGGAGCTGCTGACCGCCGGGGTTCCCGTGCTGGGCCTGTGCTACGGCTTCCAGGCGATGGCCTCGGCCCTGGGCGGCACGGTCGAG
>CAMCQD010000009.1 GCA_945876925.1 uncultured Dermatophilus sp. | reverse complement strand
CGTGGCCGGGACGGACCGCCCGGGTACCCAGGCGGTGGTGGCGGCGGGGGCGTCCAGCAGGGCCAGCTGCTCCTCGTCCACCCGGGCCAGGGACACGCTCACCCCCGGCATGTCCAGCGAGGTGAGGAACGTGCCGGTCCAGCACCGGCGGGCCGTGATCCCGGCTGCGGCGAGCTGGCGCAGCACGGCCCCGGTGACGATCTCCAGCTCCATCGGCGGGGTCGAGCCCAGGCCGTTGACCAGCACGGCTACCTGGTCGCCGGCGCCGATGCCGCGGTCGGCGCGCACGGCGGCGACTAGCCGGGCGGCGACCTGGGAGGCGGTCACGATGGTGCCGCGCTCGTGGCCGGCTTCCCCGTGAATGCCCAGCCCCCACTCGATCTCGCCGGGGCCCAGGACGAAGTTGGGCCCGGTGGCACCGGGAGAGTGGCATGGTCCCAGAGCGACGCCCATGGTGCCCAGCCCGGTGAGGAAGCGCTCCACCGCGGCCTTGATCGCGGCTAGCCCGGCCCCGCTGTCGGCGAGGGCCCCGGCTAGCTTGTGCACCAGCACGGTCCCGCCGATCCCGCGCCGCCCGGCCCGGGAGGAGTCGCCCAGGCCGACGTCATCGGCCACGATGACCAGGTCGGTGCGGTGGCCCTGGGCCTGGGCGAGCTGCGCGGCCAGGCCGAAGTTGAGCCGGTCCCCGGTGTAGTTCTTGACGATGAGCAGGGTCTCGCCCTCGCCGCCGGGATGCACCGCGCTGATGGCGGCCTGCACCGCGTCGGCCGGAGGTGAGGTGAACACCGGGCCGAGCACGGCCGCGTCGAGCATGCCCTCGCCTACGTAGCCGGCGTGGGCGGGCTCGTGCCCGGAGCCGCCGCCGCTGATCAGCCGGACCCGCCTGCTGCCAGGGCGCGAGCGCACGATGACCGGATGCCCTTCCACCCGGGCCAGGGCGCAGCTGCTGCTCACCAGGCCGGTGATGAGGTCCTCCACGACGTGGCCCGGGGCGTCGATGAGTTTCTTAGCGGCTGCCTGTTCCGTGCCGGGGCCGGTGGCCTGCGGCCGGGGGGCGGTCTCGTCGGTGGCGGGCATGAGGACACCTCCGTGTGATCGTCGTCGATCGGCTCATCGCGCAGCCTCATCCCTATCCAAGCACCGGGCCGTGGCCCGCGCCGGGGGAGCGCCCGGACCGGGGGCGGCTCCCGGGGTTCCCCGCCGGCCAGCATGAGCTGGTGGTCGTGCCCGGGTCGGGTCGCATCGTCCGGGGCTGGCGAGTAGGGTGAATGAGGTGTCCGAGTCACCTGACCGGAATAATCCTAGTATGTGAGACGCGAGCGTTGTTGTGCTGGCAGGGGAATCGTTAGTGCGGTGATCCTGATCACGGTCTGTGCTCAGCAGTTCAGGACGGACGGCCGATCCTTGCAGGCGGTGCCGCCCGATCCCGGCCGCGCCCAGCCTCGTTAACTCAGGAGCCCTGGCATGCCTTTCTGGACTCTCTGGTCGCGCCCCGCTGTCCCGGTCGCCGCGCTCAGCGCCATGATGCTGGGCGGAGCCCTGGTCGCGGTGGATATGGCGGCGGGAATCGCCGAGCAGGCGCCCACCGCCACTGTTTCCGCCACGGCTACCGCTTCTGCCGCGCCCGCTACCAAGACGGCCGCCGCCACGCCCGCCGCGTCCGCCACGAAACCGGCTGCCGCGGCCCCCGCCGCCGTGCCCCGTGACCGGAAGTCGGCCACGTTCACCGACCCGGACGGCACCCGCTCCACGTACCACCTGTTCACTTCCGCCGTGCGCGGGCCCGTCAAGGGCCTGGTCGTCTACCTCGACGGGGATGGCATGTACGGGCACGATAATCCCACCAGCACCTGGGCGCTCGGCGGCAGCCAGGGCGTGGTCGCCCAGGCCGCAGAGCGCGGTTACGCCACCTTGTCGGTGCGTACTCCTGACTCGTCCAACCGCACCTTCTGGCACCAGGGCCCGAGCAACGCCAGCTACGTCGAGGCGCTGGTGCAGGCGGTCCGCCGCGAGCTGCGCGTGACCACCACCTGGCTCGTGGGATACTCCGGCGGCGCCCAGCTCATCACCCAGTTCCTGCTGCCGGCCCACTCGGCCTCCTTCACCAGCGGCGGCGCGCTCATCACCGGTGGCGGCGGCGCCCCGGCGACCGGCGGGTCATTCGCCCCGGCGGCGGTGTCGGGGTTCTCGCTGCACTGGCACACCGGGGCGCTGGATGACGGGCGCAACACCCTGGACGGTTACAACGCGCTGGCGGATGCCCGCCGGGGGATGGCGTTCTATGCCGCCCGCTCGTTCCGGGCCACCCGCAGCGAGCCTGCCGGGCTGGATCACAACGCGATGGGTACCCGCTTCGGCGCGACCCTGGCCGAGCAGCTCGACCGCGCTTCCGTGCCGCGTGTGAACGCACCCGTATCCGGGACCGTGGCGAAGAAGGCTCCCGCAGCGAAGAAAACGGCCGGCCGGGCCTTGAAAAAGCCTGTGAAGAAGGTGGCGGTGAAAACCACCCGGAAGGCTGCCATCAAGAAAGCCCGCTAAGTGGCCGCCGCGCGGCCTGCCGGGCCGGTTCCTGGTCCACATCTGCGCTCGCGCGAAAACTGAAACTTCTGGGAACTTTCCGGCGATCCTACCGAAAATTACTGGTCAGAGGTGATGTATTTACGTTGATCTGCAGTCTGTGATCGCCGCCTCCCAGGGCTATCCCCGTAGGCGAGTATCCCCTTAGACGATCGTCCGTTAAGCTGCTAGACGGTCCAGGACGCCTGTCCTGTGGCCGGGGGGCAGCAGCGGAACCTGGGGGCACCTTGGGGCTTGGCGTCCGATGCTCGCGCTCCATTGTTTTCTTCTCACGGGGCGGAAGCGAGAATCCATGACGGCAGAGGTGACGAACAGCCGCGCGATATCACCGGCGCGGCAAGCGGTATCACCCACGCAGCAGCATCAGATCGACGGCATCAAGCCTGCCCTGCAGCTGCGCATGCACCACTATTTCGAGGCCTCCGCCGATGCGACGCCTGACGCCATCGCGCTGGAGTGGGAGGGCGGCCAGGCCACCTACGCCGAGCTTGACGCGGCCGCCAACCAGCTGGCGCACTACCTGCGCGTCCGCGGGGCCGGGCCGGGGGCCCGGATCGGGCTGTTCCTGCCGCGCTCCCGGCTCATGTACGTCGCCCTGCTCGGCGCCATGAAATGCGGTGCCGCCTTCGTGCCGATCGACCCGTCCTCGCCCGCCGACCGGGTGGAGTACGTCGCCACCGACGCCGATCTCGACCTGCTCATCATCACCTCCGATAAAGCCGGCGTGGTCGAGCCGCTGAGCGTGCCGCGGGTCGTGCTCGACGAGGAGCTCGCCCGGGTCGAGTCGATGCCCGCCACGCGTCCCGTCCTCGACCTGTCCGGTGACCCGGGGGCTTACGTCATCTACACCTCCGGCTCCAGCGGCCGGCCCAAGGGCGTGGACATCGCTCAGTCGAGCATCTGCAACTTCCTCCAGGTCATCACCGAGGTCTACGGGGTGCGGCCATCGGACCGGGTGTATCAGGGCATGACCATCTCATTCGATTTCGCCATCGAGGAGGTGTGGCCCACGTGGGCGGTCGGCGCCACCCTGGTAGCCGGCCCCAACGACGGCCGCCGGGTCGGGGAGGGCCTGGCCGAGTTCCTCCGCGAGCGCCGGATCACCGTGCTGTACTGCGTGCCCACGGTGCTGTCCACCATCGAGGGCACCATCGACTCCATCCGGGCGCTCATGGTCGGCGGTGAGGCCTGCCCGGCCGAGCTGGTCGAGCGCTGGTCACCAGGCCGGCGCATGCTCAACACGTACGGCCCCACCGAGACCACCGTCACGTGCACGTGGGGCGTGCTGCTGCCCGGCCGCCCGGTCACCATCGGCATCCCGGTGCCCACGTACACCGCGATGATCCTGGACGAGAACCGCCGCCCGGTCCCGCCCGGCGCGGACGGCGAGCTCGCCATCGGCGGGATCGGCGTGGCCCGCGGGTACCTCAACCGTCCCGACCTCACCGCGGACAAGTTCATCGAGCACCCGGTCGACCCCTCCCTGGGCCGTATCTACCGCACCGGCGACCTGGCCCGCTTCCAGGAGGACGGCGAGATCGTCTACCTCGGCCGGGCCGACGACGAGGTGAAGATCCGCGGGCACCGGGTCGACCTGGGCGAGATCGAGTCGGTCATGATGCGCGACCCCGAGGTCCCCACCGCCGCGGTCAAGCACCTCAAGGGCGGCACCGCCGGCGACGAGCTGGCCGCCTACCTCGTCATCACCGACCCGGACCGGCCCGCCGCGCAGGTGACCGAGCTGCTCAACCGGGTGCACGAGGCCATGCGGGAGACCCTTCCCCCGTACATGGTGCCCGCCTACATGGAGACCATCTCCGAGCTGCCCATGCTGCCCAGCGGCAAGGTCGCCCGTAAGAACCTGCCCGACCCGTCCAGCCCGCGCATCATCGGCGGCTCGGGCGAGGTCGTGCCCGCGGCCACCCCGATGGAGGAGTGGGTGCGCTCGGTCTGGGCCGGGGCGTTCGGGGTTCCCGCGGAGGCCCTGTCGGTCACCGCGGACTTCTTCGACGACCTGGGCGGCCACTCGCTGGTCGCGGCCACGGTCACTTCGCGGCTGCGGTCCGATTCCCGGGCCGGCGGCATGTCCGTGCTGGAGCTGTACGGCAACCCCACGGTGCGCGGCCTGTCCGACCACCTGACCGCCAAGGCGCTGCTCAACGACGGCCAGGACGAGGCCGGCGCGGTGCCCGAGGAAGTCGATATCCCGCAGGCGTCCTCGCTGCGGGTGGCGCTGTTCGGGTTCACCCAGCTGCTCGCGATCTTCGTCAACATCTTCATCGCGCTGCTGCCGATCGCGCTGGTGTACTGGTGGCACGAGGGCGAGCCGACCTTCACCATGCTGCGCGACATCATGCTGGCGTTCCCGGTCGGCTACCTCACCGGGCGCTGGCTCATCCCGCTGGGCATCGCCCGGGTATTCGCCAGCAGCATCCGCGAGGGCGACTACCCCATGTACGGCCTGGCCCACCTGCGGGTCTGGCTGGTCGGCAAGGCCATGCAGCTGTCCCCGATGAACAACCTCGCCGGTTCGGCCTTCGCCCCGGCGTACCTGCGCTGGTGCGGGGCCCGGATCGGCAGCGCATGCCAGATCGGCACCTCCGCGATCATGCTGCCGAACATGCTCACCATGGGCAGCAACGTCACGATCGGCTACGCCACTATCATCCAGGGGCACTTCTTCAGCGACGGGCGGCTGCACATCGGCCGGGTCCAGCTCGGCAGCGACTCCACGATCGCGGCCAACTGCGTGCTGTCGGGCCCGTGCTCGATGGGGCGGAATTCCCTGCTGCGCGAGCAGTCGGCGCTGCGCTCCGGCCAGCGCCTCCCGGCGGGGGAGACCTGGCAGGGATCCCCGGCCCGCAAGCTGCCCTCCATCGGCGAGCCCGTGTTCGAGATGATGACCAGCTGCGGCAGCGCCCCGCGCACGTGGGAGGCCGGTCTCAAGCCGCGCTTCCTCCTGGGCATGATCGCCCTGGAACTGCTGCCCATGCTCGCGATGCTGCCCATCCTCGTCATCGTGTGGTGGACGATCCTGTACTACAACGAGGCCGTCGCCCTGGCGGTCACCGCGTTCACCGGACCGGTGTTCGTCCTCACGGTGTGCCTGCTCATCCTCGCGCTGCGCCGGTTCGGGCTGCCGCACGCCCCGCCCGGCATCCACCACCTGCGCTCCCGGCTCGGGGTCGAGAAGTGGTTCGCGGACAAGCTGCTGGAGAGCAGCCTGCTGCTCACCAACACGCTGTACTCCACGGTGTACACGCCCTTCTGGCTGCGTGAGCTCGGCGCCCGGATCGGCGTGCGGGCCGAGGTGTCCACCATCGCCAACATCGACCCCGACCTGCTCGTCATCGGCGATGAGTCCTTCGTCGCCGACATGGCCAGCGTGGGCAGCGCGACCTACGCGAACGGGCACGTCGCCTTCCGCCCGACGACGGTGGCCAAGCGGGCGTTCATCGGCAACGCCTCCTACGTGCCCGCCGGCACCCACCTGGGGTCGGACTCGCTGCTCGGGGTGGGCTCGACCCCGCCGGTCGACGGCGTGCCCGAGGGCACGTCATGGCTCGGCAGCCCGTCGATCTACCTGCCCCGCCGTGAGGTCTACGACGAGTTCAGCGAGGAGGAGACCTTCCGGCCCGGATGGCACCAGGTCGCCGGCCGCTACGTCATCGAGTTCCTGCGCATCGTGGTGCCCTCCTCCGTGCTGGCCCTGTCGATGTTCGCCACGCTGCACCTGACCAGCCTGTTCGTCCGCACGGGAGCCCCGTTGTGGCAGATCACGCTGGCGCTGCCGGCCATCGCGCTGGCCATGAGCATGTGCGTGGTGATCGCCGTCGCCCTGCTCAAGTGGGTCGTGGTCGGCAAGTACAAGCCGAGGGTCGAGCCCCTGTGGAACTTCTTCGTGCGCCGCTCGGAGTTCGTCACCGGCGTGTACGAGGCGGCCGCGGTGCCCGCGCTCCTGCAGATCCTCACCGGCACTCCGATGCTCGGCCCGGCGCTGCGGCTGTTCGGCGTCAAGGTCGGCCGGCGCACCCTGATCGACACCACCTACGTCACCGAATTCGACCTCGTCCGGATCGGCGACGACACCCTGGTGGGCACCAATGTGTCGCTGCAGACGCACCTGTTCGAGGACCGCGTCATGAAGATGAACATCGTCGACGTGGCCGACAAGGTCAGCGTCGGCACCCGTTCGGTCGTCCTCTACGACACTCACGTGGGCAGCGAGGCCAGCCTCGCGCCGCTCACTCTCGTCATGAAGGGCGAGCACGTGCCCGAGCGCACCGGCTGGGCGGGCATCCCGGCACAGCCGGCCGCCCGGTTCGTGCCCGCCATCACCGGACCCGGCGGCGGATCCGCCGGCAGCGAGCGGCAGGTGACCCGATGACCACTGATTCCCGGCCCCGGGCCGATCATTTACGCCCGGCACACGACCTGCCCGGGGACGGCCCCGGCGAGGACTGGGCCGCGACCATCCCGCACGACTGCATCACCGAGCCGGCCGGAGGGCAGGACCAGCAGGGCAACCGCGGGATGTCCGGCTCCCGCCTCGTCGGCATCGACGCGGCCCGCGGTATCGCGCTGGTCGGCATGGTGGCGGTGCACGTTTTCAGCGCCGACACCGAGAACGGCGGGGTGTCGCTGGCCTGGGCGCTGGCCTCAGGCAAATCCTCGGCGCTGTTCGCGATCCTCGGGGGGGTGGGCCTGGCGTTCATGAGCGGGCGGCAGTCCCCGCCCCGGGGCGCGGAGTGGATCCGGGTGATCCTGCGCCAGCTCATCCGCGCAGTGGTGATCATCGCGATCGGCTTCCTGCTCGGGGCCGTGGCGCCCTGGGAGGACATCGCGCTCATCCTGCCCTACCTGGGCGTGATGTTCGCCATCGGTGCCCTGCTCACCCCGTTCGGGCCGCGCACCCTGCTCACCCTGGGGCTGACGTGGGCCGTGGCGGCGCCGTTCCTGAGCATGTACCTGCGGCTCGGCCTGCCCACCATGCCCCGGCACAACATCACCTTCGAGACATTCCTGGCCGACCCCTCCGGGGACACGATCCGGCTGCTGTTCACCGGCTTCTTCCCGGTGATCACGTGGATCTCGTACATCATGATCGGCATGGGCCTGGGCCGGACGAACCTGGGCTCACGGCGGAACGCGGCCGGGCTCATCGCCGGCGGGGTCACCGTCACCCTCATCGCCTGGGGCGCCACCCTGGTGCTGCTGCAGCAGTTCGACGTGCGCTCGCGGATCGCCGCGGTGGTGATGGAGCACACGTCGCTGGATACCTTCACCGACTACCTGGTCTTCGGCGCCGACGGGGAGCTGCCCACGGACACGTGGTGGTGGCTGGGCATCAACGCCCCGCACACCGGCACCCCGCTGGACCTGCTGTACACCGCCGGCATCGCGATGACCGTGATCGGGGTCTGCCTGGGCATCTCGCATGTCACCGGTTCGCGGATGGCCCTGCTTGCGGTCCCGGGCAGCATGACCCTTACGCTGTACGCCATGCATGCGCTGCTCACCGAGCTCCTGGGGGATCTGCCCGAACCGATGCACTTCGCGGTGCAGTCGATCATCCTCGTCACATTCGCCATGGTGTGGCACCGGTTCATACCGCGCGGTCCGCTAGAAGGCATGCTGGCGTGGCTAACCCGCACCCTGGTCCCTGCTCCCCGGCGCGCCGCGGTCTCCCCGGCTGCCGAACGGTGGAATGACTGACAACCTGGCGGACGGCCTGCTCAGCGGGCTGCGCCGCCTCCTGCGCCCGGCGGAGGACGCCGGAACCACCCCCGGGTTCACCGCCCCGGCTACCGACGGGCTCGCCCTGGTCTACCGCGGCCCGGCCGCCTCGCCGGGCTGCCCGGAGAGCGTGGCCGAGGTGCTCGGCTCACTGGGGCTCGAGGTCGCCTTCACCGGCCCGAAGGAGCGCCTTCGGCTGGAACCGGGCACCCTCGGCCAGGCGGTGCTCTACGCCCAGCCGGGCGGGGACGACCTGGACGAGACCTGGCCGCACATGTCGCCGTACAAGAAGGCCATCAAGTCGTTCGTGCGCGAGGGCGGCGTCTACATCGGCTTCTGCCTGGGCGGGTACCTGGCCGGCCGGGGACCGGGGTTCAAGCTGCTCCCCGGCGACACCGACCAGTACATCGTCACTAAGGGCGCCCAGGTGCGGCACGACAGTGACGCCATCGTCGATGTCGAATGGCGCGGCTGTCACCGCCAGCTGTACTTCCAGGACGGGCCTTACTTCGACGTGGAGGACGTTCCCGGCCTCGACGTGCTCGCACGCTACGGCAACGGCTGGCCGGCGGCCCTCGTGGTGCCGTATGGGGCCGGCGTCGTCGGGGTGAGCGGGCCGCATCCGGAGGCCACGGCGGACTGGTTCACCGACGCGGGATTGCGCCCGGTGCGTCCCGGCGGCGAGGACCTGGCTCGCGATCTCATCGCCACCGCCCTCGCCCGGCGCGGCCAGTCTTCCTGAGATAGCTTCCCGGCCCTGCGGGGCCGGGAAGCTATTCCCCGATATGGCCGGGGCGCCGGCAGTGCCTCCCTGGGCTGGACCGGTGACCGGGCTGTCAGCGAGCTATGTGCGGGTCACCTTGTGCGCACAGGGAACTCGATGCTATAGGGGGCAGCCCCATAGCATCGCTTCGTGCTGACATCCCGCTCGCGATTACTCTGTGCCGCCGCCGTGACGCTGACGACTGCGCTGGCTGCGTGCTCCGCTCCGGCCACACCGGTCGATGAGGGGACGCGCGCGCCGGTAAGCGAGACGCGGCCGGTGGTCGAGCTCGCCTACGACATGTCCCAGGACCTGCGCACCGCCACGGGAACCGAGAAGGTCACCTTCCGCCCTGATGAACGGATATGCGAGGTCATCTTCCGCGCCTGGCCGAATAAGCCGGCCACCGCCGCCAAGGGCAACTCGCTGACGGTCAGCTCGGTCAGCTCCGGCGGGACCGCGCTGGAGGTGACGACCGAGCAGGCCGGCGCCCCTGAGGGGTCGCCTGGCACGCTCGTGCGCGCCACGCTGCCCCAGTGCGTCCCGGCGGGGGAGGCCGTGTCCGTCGACGTGGCGTTCACGGTCACCGTCGCTCCCGGGACCGATGAGCGGATGGGCGTCGACACCGAAAGCCGGATCGCCTGGCTGGGCTCGTCGTTCCCCATGCTCGCCTGGGTGAACGGGCACGGCTGGCAGGACAACCCGGCCGTTGACGTGGTGGGCGAGATGGCTGGCTCGGACGTGTTCCGGCTGGCCGACCTGGCCGTCACCGTGCCCGCGCAGTACTCGGTCGGCGCGGTCGGCACGATCGGCAAAGTCGATGAGAACGCCAGCGCGGGTACCGCGACGCACCACTTCTCCGCCGAGGCGGTGCGGGACGTCCCGTTCACCGCAGGCGATCTGAGCGTCACCGAGGTGACGAGCGAAGGCCGTCCCGTGCACGTCGTCATGCCCTCCGGCGGCCACCGGGTGCGCGGTTCGGACGCCGACTGGGCCGCGGAGGTCAGCCGCCTCATCGGCAAGCTGGAAAGCCACTTCGGGGACTTCCCCTACTCGCAGGTGTGGGTGCATGTCCTGCCCGGGGTGAACGATGGCGTCGAGTTCGGCGAGGCCTTCCAGATCACCGGCCGCCAGGAGCCCGCCGAGCAGAGCTGGCTCATCGCCCACGAACTCGCGCACGCGTGGTTCTACGGGCTGGTGGGCAATAACCAGGGGGTCAACCCGTGGCTGGATGAATCCGCCGCGACCTACGCCCAGGAACTCGTCGCCCCGCTGGGCAGCACGAACCGGCGCGAGCAGCCCGGCCTGGAAGGCGAACTCGGCCAGCCGATGACGTGGTGGGCTTCGGGGCCGCAGAAGGGCGCCTATGAGGACACCGTGTACACCGGGGGCGCGTACGCGCTCATGCGGGCACGCGAGGAAGTCGGGGAGGAGCGGTTCGACAGCCTGCTGCGGTCCTATCTCAACGCCAAGGCCTACGGTTTCGCCGTCCCGGGTGACCTGGAGAAGGTCCTGGAATCAGATCCGGCGGCGCTGCGGATCCTGCGCGAGGCCGGGGCCTGGTCGGGCGGGAAGTAGCTGAACCCCCAGGGCCAGCGGACCGCGCGGAGGCCGCGCCGGCCGGAATGACTGACGGGCCCGGCTGATCCCTTTGCTGAGGATCAGCCGGGCCCGTCAGGCGTTGTCCGGGGTCCGCCCAGGCGGAGCGGCTCAGTCGTCGCTGGCGCCGGTGGCGGTGCGGCTCGCGCTCGCGGTAGCCGCCGGGCGGGGAGTGGCCTTGGCCGCCTCACGCTGACGCTGACGCTCGCGCTGGCGGGCCTGGGGAGCAGTCGGAGCCGAGCCGGTGGCGGTGGGGACCGGGTTGTCCTTGTCCTCCACGGTGGCGCTGCCGGTACCCGACGGGCGCGGGGTGCGGTCCTTGTCGAAGTTGATCTCGATGTCGCCGTCAAAGGCCGCGATGAGCCACGTCGCAGTGGGGTTGACCACGTTGGCCGAGTTGTTCAGGGTGCCGATCGAAGGCGCTCCCGAGGGCATCGACGTCGAGCGCGACCTCATCGGGACCGTCCCTGAGATCCGGGAGGGGCTCATGGTGGCGCTCGTGACCGCCGCAGCCGCCGGTGCCCGGGTGCCGCTGGCCGCGGCCGCGGCGACCGGGCTCGTCGCGGTGCTGGTCGCGCTGGCGGTAGCCGCGGAGGTGGTGGTGGAGGTGCCCGACTTGACCGAGCTGGCCGGGACGAGCGTGAAGGTGACCTCCTTGGTCACCGTCGCGGGGTAGGGGTCGCGGCGGTTGAGCAGCTCGATCCGGGCGGTCTGCTGGAACGAGATCCGCATCGGCTGGACGCCGTCCTTCCACGCCGGGGCCACGTCGACGAAACCGCGGTTGATCGCCTGCGAGCGGATCGGTGAACCGCCGGGCTTCTGCAGCTTGGCCTCGTACCAGTCGTGGAACCGGAGCAGCTGCACCGCGTGCCGGGCCTTCTCATCACCGCTGATGGCCTGCTCGGTGATGGCGTTCCAGGTCCTGGCCGTGCCCGGGATCATGTGGTCGGTAATGCCCAGGGAAATGTTCTGGGCGGTGACGGCCACCGTATCCTCGGGGTTGAGCAGCGGGTCGCGCAGCCACTGCGACATCGACCACTCGACGATCTCGTTGTAAGCCTCTTTAGCCTGGGCGCCGAATGCCTTCTCGGCTGCGGGCGTAATAGTCGCGGGCTCGACGAACCGGGTAGGCAGCACCTCATCCTGGCTGGCCGGCAGTGCGCATGCCCCGAGCGCCATCGCCGAGGTCAGTGCAATGCCCGTGAGCGCGGCCCAACGTCTCATTCTCTCGTTCCCCCCATTGTCCGTCCCGCCCTGAAGCTGGTCGAGTGTTCAACCACTTCAAGCTACCGTGCGGTCGAACGTGGTGGTCGCGCAGGTTTAGCCCGTGCGCAACGCGAGGGCGGAGAGCAGGAGCATCCGGGTGCCCGGCGGCGGCGAAAAGAACTGCCTTCCTTCAGGTTTTCCCAGCCTGGCGAATCCCGCGCGGCGCAATCCGGCGGCGGGCACCGGGGCGGGGAGAAGGGAACGCATCCGGGCTGGCTAACGTTAAGGCATGCCTCAGCCGGACCTGACCACCTCCATCAACCTGCGGCTCGCGCTGCTCAACCTGCCCCTTGTGGGCACCGACATCGACCCGGCGATTACCGGCCTGGTCGCCCCCATCCTGGCGCGGCAGCGCGAGTTCAACCGCCAGCTGGCCGATAGCCTGTGCCCGGTCGACCAGCGTATCCAGTCTTTCCTGGACGACTACCTGGCCGGCACCGGCATCACCCCGCGGCTGCCCCGGATGAGCTTCGTGCTAGACGAGCCCGGGCTGGCGCGGGCGCTGTCCCTGCCCGCGCGGTCGGACCTCTTCGAATCGGCGCTGCTCACCAGCTACCGGCTGAAGAACGGCGTGCTGCACAACCCGCGCAGCGACCGGCGCACCACTGCCGGGGTGTTCCACATCGCCGAGGGCGGCCTGGCGATCAACGATGACAAGCGCGCGGTCCCCAAGGCGACCTGGGCTCGCCTGCTCCAGGAGGCGCTCCTGCCCCCGGAGGACACCATGCTGCTGCCCTTCGGGGCCGATGAGGCCACCCCGCCGCGGTGCTTCGTCTCCCTGCTGCTGCGTCCCACCGTCGTACCCGAGGTGCCCGGCTACACCGGAGCCAAGTCGATGGAAATCCGGTTCATCGCGCCCGGCAGCCTCGTGGCCAACCTCGACTTCGTCGAAGGCATCTTCGGCAACGGCGGGGACCCGAACCTGCCCGCTAACGACGCGGCGCTGGACCCGCTGACGTGGACCGGCCACACCGGCTGCGTCATCCTCGCGCCGCACCTGACCTCGCTGACCAAGAAGTCGCTCGGCCTGCCACGCTACGAGGACGCCACTGAGCGCCAGCGCCGGGACGGCATGTGCTGGCAGGACGAGTCCGAGCTGTACAACGACGGGCAGGCCTTCAAGGCGGTGGCCCGCGACGAGCGCGGCGTCATCGTCACGATCATCGCCGACAACTACTTCGGGTACTGCAAGAAAGAGGTCAAGACCCAGATCGGGTACTCGGCCAATCTCTACGGCGCCTCCGAAGAGGAGCATTCCGGCGGCGCGCTCGTGTACCCCAGCTACGACCTCGGCATGGAGTTCGTCAACACGTTCGCCGATCCGGCGTACACCATCGGCAACGTCATCGACCGCGACCCGGACCGGTTCCGGCGCCAGCCCCAGGGGCACGCCATCGACACCGAGCAGCCGGCCTTCGTGCTGGTGCCTGCCGACGCCCGGTTCGACCTGCGCGCCCGGACGGTGAGCTGGACCGCCCCCACCGGCGAGGAGCAGGCCATCACGCTGCAGGCCAGCCGGATCTACTTCAGCCCGGACGGGTACCGGGTCACCGTGCGCCAGAGCGCGCTGGACCCGACGAGCTGGACCCTCATCGGCACCTCCCCGACGGTGACGTCCTGCCACAAGCCGAGCACGGTCTCCGGGGGCGGCAAATCCGAGAT
>CAMCQD010000008.1 GCA_945876925.1 uncultured Dermatophilus sp. | reverse complement strand
CGGCGCCCGGTGGCCCCGGAGCCCGGCGCGCCCCCGGGGCGGGGCCTGGTCCCCGGGGGCGCGCGGGCTCACTCGTCGTCGACGACCTCGGCGTCGATGATGTCGTCGTGGCCGGCGCTGGTCACCGTGGCACGGATGGCGTCGTCCTCGGTGCGTCCGGTGCGCGGCCGCTCCACCGGGGTGAGGGTGAGCGCGTCCGCCTCGCCGACGGTGAAGTCGGCTACGACCTCCTGCCCGTCGCTCACCGCGCCGGAGAGGATGAGCGTGGCCAGCTGGTCACCGATCTGCTTCTGCACGAGGCGCTTGAGCGGCCGGGCGCCGTAGGCCGGGTCGTAGCCGGTCAGGGCGAGCCACTCGCGCGCCGCGTCGGTGACCGTCAGCGTGATCCGCCGGTCCGCCAGCCGCCTGGTCAGCGCGGAGACCTGCAAGTCGACGATGCTGGCCAGGTCCTGGGTGCTCAGCGGGTCGAAGATGACGGTCTCGTCGAGCCGGTTGAGGAACTCCGGCTTGAACGCAGCCCGGACCGCGGCCATGACCGCCTCGCGCTTACTGTCCTCGCTCAGGGACGGGTCGATGAGGTAGTGGCTGCCGAGGTTGCTCGTCATCACGAGGATGACGTTGCGGAAATCGACTGTGCGGCCCTGCCCGTCGGTGAGGCGGCCGTCGTCGAGCACCTGCAGCAGGATGTCGAACGTCTCCGGGTGCGCCTTCTCGACCTCGTCGAGCAGCACCACCGAGTACGGGCGCCGCCGCACGGCCTCGGTGAGCTGGCCGCCCTCGTCGTAGCCGACGTACCCGGGCGGGGCCCCGATGAGCCGCGCCACCGCGTGCCGCTCGGAGTACTCGCTCATGTCGATCCGCACCATGGCGTGCTCATCGTCGAACAGGAAGTCCGCCAGCGACTTGGCCAGCTCGGTCTTGCCGACGCCGGTCGGGCCGAGGAAGAGGAAGCTGCCGGTGGGCCGGTCCGGGTCGGAGATGCCCGCCCGGCTGCGGCGCACGGCATCGCTGACGGCGCGCACGGCCTCACGCTGGCCGATCAGCCGCTCACCGATGATCTCTTCCATCTTCAGCAGCTTCTCGGTCTCGCCCTGGAGCAGCCGCCCGGCCGGGATGCCGGTCCACGCGGAGATGACGTCGGCGATGTCGTCGGCGCCGACCTCTTCCTTGACCATCGGCGACCCGGCAGACGCGGCCGCCCCGGAGCGTTCCTCGTCCCGCTGGGCCTGCTCGAGCTGGCGCTGCAGCTGCGGGATCTGCCCGTACAGCAGCGGCGCCGCCTCGTTGAGCTTGCCGTCGCGCACGAGGATGTCGGCCCTGACCCGCAGGTCATCGAGCTGGGCCTTGAGGTCACCGACCTTGTTCAGGCCGGCTTTCTCGGCCTCCCAGCGGGCGACCAGCCCGGCGAGCTGCTCGTTCTTGTCGGCGAGGTCCTTGCGCAGCCGGGCCAGGCGCTGCGCCGACGCCTCATCGGCCTCCCGGGACAGGTGCAGTTCCTCCATCTTGAGCCGGTCGACGGCGCGGCGCAGTTCGTCGATCTCGACCGGGGAGGAGTCGATTTCCATCCGCAGCCGGGAGGCGGCCTCGTCGACCAGGTCGATGGCCTTGTCGGGCAGCTGGCGGTTCTGGATGTACCGGCTGGACAGCGTGGCCGCGGCGACCAGCGCGGAATCGGAGATGGCGACCTTGTGGTGCGCCTCGTAGCGTTCCTTGAGGCCGCGCAGGATGGCGATGGTGTCCTCGACGCTGGGCTCGCCGACGAAGACCTGCTGGAACCGCCGCTCCAGGGCAGCGTCCTTCTCGATGTGCTTGCGGTACTCGTCCAGCGTGGTGGCGCCGACCAGGCGCAGCTCACCGCGGGCGAGCAGCGGCTTGATCATGTTGCCGGCGTCCATCGCGCCCTCGCCGGACGCCCCGGCGCCGACGATGGTGTGCAGCTCGTCGATGAAGGTGATGACCCGGCCGTCGGACTGCCTGATCTCGTCGAGCACGCTCTTGAGGCGTTCCTCGAATTCGCCGCGGTACTTCGCCCCGGCCACCATCGAGCCCAGGTCGAGCGCGATGAGGCGCTTGTCCCGCAGCGACTCGGGCACGTCCCCGGCGACGATGCGCTGGGCCAGGCCCTCGACCACGGCGGTCTTGCCGACGCCGGGCTCGCCGATGAGCACGGGGTTGTTCTTGGTACGCCGGGAGAGCACCTGGACGACGCGCCGGATCTCGCTGTCCCGGCCGATGACCGGGTCGAGTTTGCCCTCGCGGGCCGAGCGGGTCAGGTCGGAGCCGTATTTCTCCAGCGCGTTGAAGGTGTCCTCGGGGTTCTCGGTGGTCACCTTGCCGCCGCCGCGCATCTGCGGGATGAGCTGGTCGATCGCCTCGGCATTGAGCCCGAAGCGGCCGGTGCGGGCCAGGGCCAGCAGCAGGTGGTCGGTGGAGACGTAGCTGTCCCCCATCGCCTCCATGATCTGGCGGGCCTGCTCGATGACTGACAGGCCCGCGCGGGACAACTGCGGGGAGGCCATGGTGGAGCCGGTCGCCGAGGGCAGCTTGGCCAGCTCGGCCTCAGCGGCCTGGCGGGCGGCACGCAGCGATGAGCCGCTGGCGTCCAGCAGCGGCCCGGTGGTGGTCTCCGGCTGCTCGGCCAGGGCCAGCAGCAGGTGGGCAGGTTCGACATTGGGGTGCCCGGAGGCGGCCGCGTTGCGGGTCGCCGCCGAGAACGCCTCCTGCGCTTTATTGGTCAGTTGCAGGTTCATTGCGCCGCGAACTCCTCGTGTGCGTGGGTGGCTCTCGTTGATGCTCTCGCTCGTGATCAACGCCCACTGAAGTTGAGTCTATTCCGCTCAACCTTTGCCTGGTGCCCCGGACACGCCCCCGGCCATCCCCGGGGCCGGGAGGGAGGCAAGGGCACCGCGCCCTCCCGGTCCGGCGCGGCCACCCCGGGCACGGGGCTAACTCATGGTGAGGGCAGAGCGCGCATGCCTCCGGTGCGCAGCCATCCCGGGCACGGGGCGAACGGCGTGCCGGTCAGCCGGCGCGGAAGGTGGCGGCCGCGCTCATCGGCAGCGGACCCCCGGGCGCCTCATACGGGGTGCCCTGGTAAACGCAGTGATTCAGCCAGTTGGCGTACAGCAGGAACGCGTGCGCCCGCCACGAGACAATCGGATCCCGGGTCGGATCGTCGCCGGGGAAGTACCCCTTCGGCAGCCGGACCGGCAGCCCGCGGGCCACATCCCGCTCATACTCGGCGCGCAGCGTATCCCGTTCGTATTCGGGATGACCGGTGACGTAAAACGCGCGCCCGTCGCGCCGGGCGACGAGGTACACCCCCGCCTCCTCCGAGACCGACAGCAGCTCCAGCTCGGGCACGGCGGCGATGTCCCCGGCGCGGATCTCGGTATGCCGCGAGTGCGGTGCCGGGAAGTACTCGTCGAACCCGGCGAGGATCGGCGAGCGCGGAGCCAGCACCCGGTGATGGAAGACGCCGAACATCTTCTCGGGCAGCTCGAACTTGGGCACCCCGTAGTGGTGGTACAGCGCAGCCTGGGCCCCCCAGCAGATGCTGAGCGTCGAGTAGACGTTCTCCCGGCTCCAGTCGAGCACGTCCCGCAGCTCAGCCCAGTAGTCGACCTTCTCGAACGGCAGCCGCTCCACCGGCGCCCCGGTGATGATGAGCCCGTCGAACCACGTGCCGGCCACCTTGTCGAAGGTGCCGTAGAACGTCCGCAGATGCTCCCGGGAGGTGTTGCGGGACTCGTGCGAGCCCATATGCAGCAAGGTGATCTCCACCTGCAGGGGCGTATTGCCCAGCAGCCGCAGCAGATGCGTCTCGGTGTCGATCTTGGTGGGCATGAGGTTGAGGATGGCGATCCGCAGCGGGCGGATGTCCTGGTGCAGAGCCCGCTCGTCGGACATGACGAAGACGTTCTCGTTCTCCAGCACCGAACGAGCGGGCAGGTCGCGCGGGATGTTGACCGGCATGAGGCACCTCGATCTGTCGCGTACTCGCCTCCCTGTCATCATCGGCCGCCCACCGGACCGGGCTGAGCCAGGACGCCGCGCGGCGCCCCCGGGGAACCTCCTGGCGCACCGATGCACACGAACAGGTCGCCCTATCTTGCCGCCCCGGGGCTAGTGAGCCCAACCGGCGTTCGCTGCCCGGACGCCGGCCGCGGGGCCTGCCGGGCCCCGGAACCAGGCCGTTCAGTTCCCCGGGCCGCGGCGAGGCCGCCCGGCTTCCCGGACGCCGGCACCGGCTGGCGAACCGGCCGGATCCGCGGCCGGGCCAGAACCCGCCCGCCCGGAACCGCCGGACGCCCCGCCATCCCGGGCACCAGATCCGCCCGTAGCCGGGCCAGAACCCGCCCGGGCGGCGCTGGCGTTCCCGGACGCCGGGTCCGGCAGGGCCGGGCGCTTACCAGTCGTGGCAGCCAGCCTGGCCCGGGTCTCGGCGAGCTCAGCCGCCTGCTCCTGCTCACGCTTCTCCAGCATCCTGCGCTCCCGGTGCGAGCGGACGCTGCGCCTCGTCGCCGACAGCGCCAGCCACATGCCCAGCAGCAGGAACATCATCGCCAGCGCCCCGAGCACGAACATCGTCACCGGGGTGATGGAGATGGTGTTGCCGAATACGTCCACGAGAGCCGCCGGCGCGGTCTGCGCCGAGCCGGCCCAGAGGCAGAAGCCCCCGATGAACACGGCCGTAACGATGAAGACGCCGCCGATCACAGCCATGTGCGAACTCCTCGACTCTTCGATGCTCCTGGCCTTAAGGGGCGGCCAGCCGGGAGCACCCGGCCGGTGCCGCTCACTCCGGAACGAACAAACTACCCGGATGCCTCCCGGAGCGCGTCCCGCTCCGCTCCGGCAAGACCAGCTTCCCCCACAAGCCACGCTCCGCGGCGTGATCCTCGCCGCCCTGGCGCGCGACGCCGCTCACATGCGGCAGCGGCGCCGCTCACATCTTGAAGACGTTGCGGGCCTGCTCGGCTACGTGCCGCCGCGCGATGAGAGCCGCCTCGTCCTCGTCGAGCCGGTGCTCGACCACCAGCTCGGCCAGGTACCCGCACGCCAGCCGCCGGGACATGTCCTGGCGCACCGGGATGGAGCACAGCGAGCGGGTGTCGTCGATGAACCCCGACGTCTTGGAGAACCCCGCAGTCTCGGTGACCGCCTTGCGGAACCGCCAGATCGGGTCGGGGGAATCGAGATACCACCACGGCTCGCCGGCGTACAGGATCGGGTAGTACCCGGCCAGGGGGGCCAGCTCGCGCGCCCACACCGACTCGTCAGCGGTGAAGACGACCAGGTTGAAGTACGTGCTCATGCCGAAGGCGTTGAGCACCGGGCGCAGCGCCTTGGTCACCTCGACCGACACCGGCACGTCGGCCGTGCCGACCTGGCCGTACCGCTGCAGCGTGCTGATGTGGTGATTGCGGAACATGCCCGCGTGCATGGTCATGGTCAGGCCGTCGTCGGCCGACATCCGGGCCATCTCGGCCACCATGTGCCGCCGCAGCGCCACGCACTCCTCCGGGGAGGCCTCAGAGCGCCGGGCAGCGGCGTAGATCCGGACCGCCTCGCCTGCGGGCAGCATGTCGGTCCGCAGATCCCGGTGCCGGTGATCGGACGAGACCGCGCCATGCCGCCGGAAGTACGTGCGGCGGTTCTCCATCGCCGCGACCCACCCGGCCCAGTCGTCACAGGCCACCCCGCTCACCTCGGCCAGCCGGTCGATGTGCTCATTCCAGCCCGGCCGCACCGGCTCCAGGTAGGGGTCCGGGCGGAACGTCGGCAGCACCTTGGGGGTGAAGGACGGGTCGTCGGCCAGCTGCTTGTGGTGGCGCAGGTCGTCGCAGGGGTCATCGGTGGTGGCCAGCGCCTCGATGCCGAACTGCGTCAGCATCGCGCGCGGGCGGCTGGATTCCAGCGCGATCCAGTCCGCGATGCGCTCGTACAGCTCCTCGGCGTTGGCGGCGCTGGGCCGGGCGGTAATCCCGAACAGGCCGGCGAACTGCCCCTCCAGCCAGTACCGCACCGGCGTGCCGGCGTAGTCGTCCCAGTGGCGGCACAAGGTGCGGAAGGCCTCCAGCGACGCCCCCACCGACAGCGGCCCGGCCCCCACGCCGAGGTCGGCCAGGGACACGCCGTGCCCGTGCAGCAGCCGGGTGACGTAGTGATCATGCGTGATGAGCAGCGACGCCGGGTCGCGGAAGGGCTCGTTCTCCGCCAGCAGGCGCGCCGGGATGTGCGTGTGCGGCGAGACGATCGGCAGGCCCGCCACCGTCTCGTAGAGCCTCCGCGCCACGGCCCGGGTGCTCACCTCCGCCGGGAACAACCGATCCGGGTGCAGGTTCAAGGGCGCGCCAGTCATAGTCCGATCATGGCAGTTCCGGGCCGCCCACCCGTGGTTTCCGCCCGATCCGGTGCCCGGCCGGGGTCGCCGGGGCGGCCCGTCCCCCGGCGGCGACAGGCGGATCACGCCCGCCTTGGCACGCGCGGCCCGCCCCGGGCCCATAGGGTCGGTATCGCAGGCCGCGCGAGCCGCCCGGCGCGCCCGCACCGGGCCCGGGCACTCAGATGCGGCCACGGGCACGACCCAGCGTCGAGGAGAGCGAATGAGCACGAACGCACAGGCCGCCAGCGCCCAGATCGGTGTCGCCGGGATGGCGGTGATGGGCTCCAACCTGGCCCGCAACCTGGCCTCCAAGGGGTTCCGCACGGCCATCTTCAACCGCACCTACGCCAGGACCGAGCAGGTCCGGGGCGAGCATCCCGAAGCCGGCTTCATCGCCGCCGCCACGCCTGCGGACTTCGTGGCCAGCCTGGAACGGCCCCGCCGGATCATCCTCATGGTCAAGGCCGGGGCACCCACCGACGCCACCATCGACTCGCTCATCCCCTACCTGGAACCCGGCGACATCGTCATCGACGGCGGCAACGCCTACTTCCAGGACACCCGCCGCCGCGAGCAGAAGCTAGCCGGCCTGGGATTCAGCTTCATCGGCTGCGGCATCTCCGGAGGCGAGGAGGGGGCCCTGCTCGGCCCGTCGATGATGCCCGGCGGCCCCCGGGAAAGCTACGCCCACGTCGCCCCCATGCTGGAGGCGATCGCGGCGCACTACGACGGCGAGCCGTGCTGCACGTGGATCGGCCCGGACGGCGCCGGCCACTTCGTCAAGATGGTGCACAACGGCATCGAGTACGCCGACATGCAGTTCATCGGCGAGGCCTACGAGCTGCTCACGAGCATCGGGGTGAGCGCGGCCGAGGCGGCGGGCATCTTCGCCTCCTGGAATTCCGGGGACCTGAGTTCCTACCTCATCGAGATCACCAGCGAGGTGCTCCGCCAGGCCGACGCCGCAACCGGCGCGCCCCTGGTAGACGTGATCCTCGACCAGGCCGGGATGAAGGGCACCGGCACCTGGACCGTGCAGGAATCAATGAACCTGGGCGTACCCGCCTCGGTCATCGCCGAATCCGTCTACGCCCGGGCGGTGTCCAGCTCACCGCTGCTGCGCGGGCATGCCCGGGCGGCGCTGACCGGCCCCGTCCCGGCCGGGAGCACCGGGCAGGACCGGCAGCGGTTCATCGATCAGATCGCCCAGGCCCTGTGGTGCGCCAAGGTGGTCGCCTACGCCCAGGGACTCGACCTCATCCGGGTAGCCAGCCAGGAGTACGGCTGGGACATCAACGTCGGCGACTGCGCCCGGATCTGGCGGGCGGGCTGCATCATCCGGGCCAGGCTGCTGGACCGGATCAGCTCCGAGTACGCCGCCGGCCACCTGGTCACCCTGCTGGAGGCGCCGAGCATCGCCGCCGGGCTGACCGCCGGGCAGGACGCCTGGCGCGCCGTCATCGCCCAGGCGGTCATGGCGGGGGTGCCGGTCCCCGGCTTCGCGGCCGCGCTCGGGTACTACGACATGGTGCGTGCCCCGCGCACCAACGCCGCCCTCACCCAGGGGCTGCGCGACTTCTTCGGATCGCACGGCTACCAGCGGACCGACCGCCCGGGGGTTTTCCACACGCTGTGGTCCGGTGACCGCACCGAAGTGCGCACCAGCGACGGCTGAGCCGGCCCCCACGCCCCCGGCCCCCGCACCCCGGAAGGCCGGGGCGGCCTGGGACCATCCGCTCACTGCCGAGCCCGTGGCCAGCCAGGCCCTCACCAGGCCCCGCCGGCACTGCCCGGGACGAGACTGGGTCAAACCCATAGCCGGCCCAGGCCCCCGCACCCCAAGCCCCCTGGGGAAGGCTGGTACTTCCCGGAACCCCCGGGCCAGCCCGGGAAGACCCAGGAAGACCCCGCCTGCCCCCTTCGCCTCACCTGCCCCGGACTACCCGCGCTCGCGGCCGTCCCCGCCACAGACGCCGTTCACCTCCACTCCTCCGGACAACCCGCCCCGCAGGGCACCCCCCCGCCACAAACGCCCCTGGCATACCCGGGAACCCCGGCGCCCCGGGAATGCCGGGGTTCCCTGATACGGACGTGAATTGGCCACTAGCGGCCGCCCATCCGGCCCACCGTCCAGGACGGGTGCCATACGCTGAGTAGCTCATCCCTATCAGCGCAGGTGGGAGGCATCGTGCTCTACTCGAAGGCAACGCGGCCAGCCGATGACGGCTCGCCCGGGCAACAGCCCGGCGACCGGGCTCCGGCCTTGTCCGAGCGAGCCCAGATCCTCGCCTCGGCAGTGTCGACCACCCTGCTGGGCATCGGCCGGCTCGGAGTGGCCTACTCCGGCGGGGTCGACTCGGCCACCCTGCTGGCCCTGGCGGCGCGGACGCTGGGCCACGGCAACGTCATCGGCATCCTCGGGGTATCCCCCGGACTGCCCGCCCGGGAGCGCCAGCTCGCCCACGAGACCGCGCGCGTCATCGGGGTGGAGGTCGTCGAGATCACCACCCGCGAGGGCGACAACCCCGCCTATGTGGCCAACGGCCCCGATCGCCCCTTCCACTGCAAGGAGGCGCTGTTCAGCGCCATCGACGAGCAGTGCGTCGGGCGCCTGCGGCTAGACGCGGTCGCCTACGGCGAAACCGCCGACGAGGCCGGCGACCCGGATAACCCGGGCGCGTTCGCCGCCACCAACCACCGCGTGCTGCGCCCGCTGGCCGACGCCGGGCTGAGCAAGCCGGACGTCCGCGAACTGGCCCGCTGGCTCGGCCTGCCGGTCGCCGACAAGCCCTCCGAGCACGGCCTGGCCTCGCGCATCCCGCAGGGGGTACCGGTCACGCCCGAGCGGCTCGCCCAGATCGAGCGGGCCGAGAACGTGGTGCGCGCGCTGGGCTTCGCTCCGTGCCAGGTACGTCCTCACGGTGAAGTCGCCCGGGTGCAGGTACCGGCCGGCGCGCTGGCCCGCGCCGTGACCGAACCGGCCCGCACCGCGCTGGCCGAGGGCATCCGGGCGGCCGGGTTCTCAGCCGTCGCGCTGGACCTGGACGGCATCCAGCCGGATGCGCGGGCACCGCAGCAGGAACCGGGCGAACCCGGGCCGGCATTGTCGTGACACCAGTCTGCCTCCCGGGCACGTGCAAGGGCTCCGGCCGGAAACCGGCCGGAGCCCTTAAGCTTTGCGCTGGCATCACTACATCTCAGACCTCAAGGAGGCCGAAGCTGCGCCTCTTCTAGCGGCGGCGCTGCTCAGAGCGCACGCGAACCGGCTGCGGGCGCGGTGCAGTGGCGGCAACCGCCGCGAGCGCGGCGACGATCAGGATTGCTGTAACGACAGTCATGCCAAATCCTCGGGTCTTCGTTGTCCGCAAGTCTTCACGATATCCGGCGTGATGCCTGACAAGACTCAGTGTGTACCAGGCAAACGTTTCAGGCAACGCGCATTGTTCCGGGCGGGCCGGGTTCCGCTTCGCCCGGAATCCGGGAAGGCGCGGCCCGCCGACCGGGAAAACACTGAATCACCTGGTATCCGGATTGGTCAGACCACGCCCAGCGCGAGCATCGCATCGGCCACCTTGATGACCCCGGCGATGTTGGCGCCCTTGACGAGGTCACCCGGCGAGCCGTACTCCTCGGCGGTGGCGGCGCAGTTCGCGTAGATGTTCTTCATGATCTCCTTGAGGCGGTCCTCGGCGTACTCGAACGACCAGGAGTCCCGGGAGGCGTTCTGCTGCATCTCCAGGGCCGACGTGGACACGCCACCGGCGTTGGCCGCCTTGCCGGGCGCGAAGGCGACCCCAGCACCCTGGAAGATCTCGAGTGCATCCGGGGTGGTGGGCATGTTGGCCCCCTCGGCCACGACCCGCACGCCGTGCTCGACCAGGTGCCTGGCGGCCCCGGCGTCGAGCTCGTTCTGGGTCGCGCACGGCAGGGCCACCTCGCAGGGGATGTCCCAGATGTCCCCGCCGGAGACGTAACGGCATCCGGTCTCGTGCGCGTACTCGCTGATCCGGCCCCGGCGGATCTCCTTGACGTCCTTCATGAGGTCCAGGTCAATACCGGACTCGTCCACCACGTACCCGCCCGAGTCGGACATGGCGATGACGGTGCCGCCCAGCTGCTGCACCTTCTCGGCGGCGTAGATCGCCACATTGCCCGAACCGGAGACGACCACGCGCTTGCCGTCGAAGGAGGCCCCCTGCGCCCGGAGCACCTCGTCGGCGAAGAACACCAGGCCGTAGCCGGTGGCCTCGGTGCGCACCTGCGAACCACCCCAGGTCAGGCCCTTACCGGTGATGACGCCGGCCTCGTAGCGGTTGGTGATCCGCTTGTACTGGCCGAACAGGTAGCCGATCTCGCGCCCGCCCACGCCGATGTCCCCGGCCGGGACGTCGGTGTACTCGCCGATGTGACGGTACAGCTCGACCATGAACGACTGGCAGAAGCCCATGATCTCGCGGTCGGACTTGCCCTTGGGATCGAAGTCGGAACCGCCCTTACCGCCGCCGATAGGCAGGCCGGTGAGGGAGTTCTTGAAGATCTGCTCGAAGCCGAGGAACTTGATAATGCCCAGGTAGACGCTGGGGTGGAAGCGCAGCCCGCCCTTGTACGGGCCGAGCGCGGAGTTGAACTCGACGCGGAAGCCACGGTTGATCTGAACCCGGTCCTGGTCGTCCAGCCACGGGACGCGGAAGATGATCTGCCGCTCGGGCTCGCAGATGCGCTCGATGACGGACGCCTGCGTGTACTCCGGGCGCTTGGCCACGACCGGCCCGAGCGAGAGCAGCACTTCGTGCACGGCCTGGTGGAACTCCGCCTCACCGGGGTTGCGGCGCAGCACGGTCTCGAAGACCGGCACGAGGGCTGGGTTGAGCTTCTCCACGGATAGGACCTCCGAAAGCGGGGGGTCGCGATCGCCGCCGCGGCCCGCGGTTAGATGAGTCGGTCAGAACCTACTTCACGGGGAGCGCCGGCATGTGAGCCTGTCCGGAATGCGCAGGTGACGCCCCGCCCCGGGTGACTGGCATCACGACGTCGGCGTCTTCCCCGGGCCGCCCCGGCGTCAGACAGGCAGCGGACGCCGGAGTCCGGCATGATCGGCAGAACCCCACTCTCCAGCATTACCAGCATGTTTCGAATCTCTCAGCCTTCCGGGCAGGCAACCGATGTGAGTTCCGGAGGCTCCGATCGCGCAGCCTCCGGGCTAGCAGCGAAGGGTCCGCCCAGTGAAACAATCCACGATCATCCGCGCCGGGTTCGCCGCGACGGGCCTGCTCGCCGCGCTGACTGTCCTAGCCGTCTCGCTCATGTTCCGCACGGCCAGCGAGTTCGAGCGGGCGCAAGCCGGCCAGGCCGAATCGCTGCTGGCGGCAGAACAGCTCAGCGACGGCTCAGCCCTGCTCACCGATTACGTGCGCCAGTTCGTCGTCACCGGCGAAACCGAGTGGATGGATAAGTACTGGAACGAAGTCGACGTGGTCCAGTCCCGTGAGAAAGCAGTCCGCAGGCTCCAGGAACTCGGCACCCCGCAAAGCGAACTCGATCTCATCTCGCAGGCCAGGGACAACTCGGCCAGGCTCGTGGCCGCCGAGACCCGGGCCATGCGCCTGGTCCTGGCCTCCCGGGGGGTTCCCGCCGCCGACATGCCCGCCGCGGTGGCCGCGTGGCAGCCGTCAGCGGCCGACAACGCGATGACCCCGGCCGAGAAGCAGCGCATCGCCTCCGTCCTGGTGTTCGGGCAGGACTACAACGACGCGGTCGACGCGATCATGACCCCGATCAGCACCTTCCAGGAGCAGCTGCGCGCCCGCGTCGGCCAGGAAGTCACCTCGGCGCGCCAGACCCAGCTCATGGCCGAGATGGGCGTGGTCGCCATGGCCGTGCTGCTGCTCCTCGGGATGGGCGGGGTGCTTCATCTGATGAGCGCCAAAGTCGGCCGCCCCTTGAGCCGGTACGCCACGGCCCTGGAGGAGCACGACCCGCAGGACCTGAGCTTCCGGCTCGAGCCCGCGGGCGTCGCGGAGACCAGGCTCGTCGCCGAGACGTTCAACGCCCAGCAGGAGGGGGTCAGCGAGGTGCTGCGGCAGATCGAGCAGGACGCGGACGCTATCGAGCAGCTCGCCCAGCGCCTCTCCCAGCACTCCGACAGCTTCGCCGGCGCTACCCGCCAGACGAGCGAATCGGCTTCCCGCGCCTCGGCTTCCGCCGGGGAGGTGAGCGCCAGCGTCTCCTCGGTCGCCGCGGGCACCGAGCAGATGAACGCCTCCATCCGCGAGATCGCCACGGCTGCCGCCCGCGCCTCCGAAGTCGCGATGGAAGCCGTCCGCTCGGCCGAGTCGACGTCCGCCACGGTCGCGCAGCTATCGGAATCGTCCATCCGCATCGGTGAGGTCATGCGGACCATCACCGGCATCGCCGAGCAAACCAACCTGCTCGCCCTCAACGCCACCATCGAGGCCGCCCGCGCCGGCGAGGCGGGCAAGGGGTTCGCGGTCGTCGCCAGCGAGGTCAAGGATCTCGCCCAGCAGTCGGCCGCCGCCACCGAGGACATCTCCGAGCGGGTGCTGGGCATCCAGGGGGACGCCGAGGCCACTAGCGCCGCGCTGGCCGAGATCAGCGAGGTCATCGCCCGGATCAACGAGACCCAGGCCACGATCGCCTCGGCGGTCGAGGAGCAGACCGCCACCACGCGGGAGATGAGCCGGTCCGTTCAGGAGGCGGCCGACGGCGCGGGCGGCATCGCCAGCACCATCCGCAACGTGGCCGAGATGGCCGAGCACGGCTCCCAGACCGCCGACGCCAACCGGGGCGAAGCCGCCAGCCTCACCCGCCTGGCCGGCCAGATGACCGCCGCGGTCCGCGAATTCACCCTCGCCTGAGCGGAACCGGATCCGCTCGCGCGGGGCCGGCTACCCCGGGGCGGCGGACCCGGAGCCACGCGAGAGCTAACGCCGGGTGCCCCGGGGACAGCTTGAGCGATCGGCCGAACACCCCTGCCGGCATGGGTTTAGGTTGAGGTCGAGAACCGTGACGCCTCACCACCGGAGGAGACCTCATGCGGGCCCTGATCGTGGTCGAATCAGTGTTCGGGAACACCAGGAAAGTCGCCGCGGCCATCGCGGAGGGCCTGGCCAGCGCCGGCGTCGGGGCAGTGGTGGAACCGGCTGACCGGTCCCCGTCCGTGGCCGGTTTCGATCTCGTCGTCGTCGGCGCGCCTACCCACCTGCGCGGGCTGCCGAGCGCGCGCTCGCGTGAGCAGACCGCCGCACGGGGCCTGGGCACCCCGCCCCCGTCGGGGGTACGCGAATGGCTCGACGAGACCGATCTGACGCCGGTGCCGCATCTGGCCGCATTCGACACCGTGGTGCAGAGCCGCTGGGCCGGGTCGGCCGCCAAGGTCATCCGGCGCAAAATGCGCCGCCGCGGCCGGGTGCGGACGATGAGCTTCGTGGTCCAGGGCAAGCCGGTCGCGATCCCGGACGGCGAACTGGAAAACGCCCGCACGTGGGGTGCTTCACTGCCGGGCATGTACTGAGCAGGCCGCCCGCGGGCCGGGCCCCGCACCCCCCGGCACCGCCGGGCTACAGCGGGCGCCAGAGCACGAGCGAACGTGAATCCGCGTCCGCCCGCCGCGGGCGCTTACCCGCCGCCACCGCGACGACATCGCCGGTACGGCCGGCCGCGAACACCCGCCTCCCGTGCCGCAGCACGGCCCGGAGCTGCTCAACCTCATCAGTGAGCTCGCTGAGGCGAGAGCGCAGCGCCAGGTTCTCGTTCTCCA